>JASFIG010000019.1:0-24325 GCA_050122795.1 Desulfobacterales bacterium | reverse complement strand
GCCAGCATCGAATTGAAAAAAACTCTTGCCCATTAAACCATTTGGCGCCAATATATGATACACGATTTTACCGCCCAAG
Source organism: Desulfobacterales bacterium (assembly GCA_050122795.1). GTDB lineage: Bacteria > Desulfobacterota > Desulfobacteria > Desulfobacterales > JAHEIW01 > JAHEIW01. The sequence goes on along the minus strand of JASFIG010000019.1, from coordinate 24,246 downwards.
AGGGAAGGCCCCCATGTCCCAGTATGATCTGAACGAATTTTTAAAATTATCCTCCGTACTCAACTATAATCTGAGTGCCGCATCATTAAATCGCTATAATGTCATGATGTATATCATCGGCGGCAAAGCTCTGGATCGCAATGCCTCAAAAGACCGTGAAAGAAAAGGTCTGATCATGGACGCGCTGGGCTATCTTTTTAGTGCCTATCAGCAAAAAAGGCGTCACCTGGGCCCCATGGCAGTTCTGCACCCCTTACGGGCGACAGCCCTTTTTGCACGCAATCAAAAACGGCTGGACATTGTCGGCCTACTGAGCGTTATGTTTCATGATATTATGGAAGACATCAATTCCAATGATTTCGATGCGAGCCGGTGGAAGGATATGGAAGGGCGGCTCTACGGCCTTTTGAAACGCTTGTCGGATGAAGATGAATCCAAGCTGCTGAGTCATATCATCGCTTTAACAAGAACGGAACGGGAATCTTATTATCAATACATCGGCCGGCTGCTTGAAAGCGCCAGCCAATCTCCGCAGCTGGTACACGTCAAGTTAGCCGATCGCCTGGACAACACCCTGGACATGCGAATTGACCTGGAAGACCCTATGGCGGGCATTGATTTTTTTCAAAACGTATTTCAGCTCCTGTTTGTCAACAATTATCGAGGATATTCGCCTGCCAATGAACGTGCGCCGGCGACAGCCATGAATGGAGCGCGCAGGCTGCATCAGCTGTTTAAAAATACGATTTTGCTATCTTTGATTCGACAGCATCATTCCATCGGCAATGACCAAGCCTTGCGCGTACTATTTGAAGCGGTTTGTGATGCCAGTTTGAAAGAAGCACAGAGGACGCTCATGCACTTACTCGGTTATCATTTTAAAAACCTGGCCGAGCAGCGCAAATTGATTCTGGAAACGATGGATTATTGCTTCAGCGGACGAATTGATCTGGTTACCAAGCCGGATCGCGAGCAATTGCTGGATGGTCTTTTTACGACCTATTTTGCGCATAATTCCAAAAGCGACCTTCGCCGGCAACTCGATATTTTATATCAGAACAAACCGTTGCTGATTCAAGCATCAATTGCTTTTGTGGTGATCTTTTTGCATTTTTTAAATGATACCAAATATTACATCCATGGCATCAGCGCTGAAGGCATCGAACCGCGATAAGTCATATAACAGAAGACAGAGGTCGGAAGACAGATGTCAGAGGACAGAGGTCAGCAGACGATTATCTGACTTCTGTTTTCTGACTTCTGACATCTGATGCTAGATTGCCAGATCACTGGGTACTTTCTCGTCAAATTGCTTCAAGCGCATGGCCATCAGGTGATTGACGATCTCAAAATCTTCGAATGCCAGGTCGGGTCTCTTCCGATTTGAGAGCATGGTTTCACGGCTGCGATAAGCGGCGCCATATTCAGGATCTATCTCGAGAGCGCGATCAAAATCTTGAAAGGCCCGGGCAAACTCACCCGATTTTTCATAGGCCAACCCTCGTAAATGGTAGGCCCGGACATATTCCGCATCCAAATCAATGGCCCGGTCAAAATCGGATATCGCCGCGCGTGTCCTCCCCAATTTTAAACGGGCGGCCCCCCGGCTGACATAAAAAAGAGCCAGTGAAGGGTCATATTGTATGGCACGCGATAATAGCTCGACACTTGCTGAATAGTCCTCTTTTATATAGGCTGCAACGCCTTCATCGAACATTTTTCGGGCTGCGTATTTATTGGCCACGGTGTTTACCTCCACCTGAGTACATATGTTACTTTAGGGTGATTAATCGGGCCACCACTGCAAATCCGATGGCAATTCCTTAAAGCAACTGAAATCAATAATGATATGATAATGAACGCCTACGAATCTGAACTTAGTCACTGATGAAAAGATGTCAATGCAGGCAGGCATCACACTTAAAAGGTGTCAGGTTTCAGGTGTCGGTAATAGGCTCGGAGGTTAAAGGCTGCGCCTCATGTGTTGCGCGTTAAAGGTTTCGGGTTGTGTGTTAAAAACTGAAGTCGGCAAAACACGAAACACGGAACACGCAACGCGGAACGATGACACCTGTTTGCTCATCGAAGCCTGCAAGGCGAAGGGGAGAACACTGAAACCTTATTTAAGGTAAATAATCTCGCTGCTGTGGTGTTGGCTGGCTACAGTCAAACGCGGTTTGTGGTGATTGAAGGCAGCGGTAATTTCCGCAAGGACCTTTTGGGGGTTGTTATTGGTTTCACTCAGGTGCGCCAGAATAACGTGCTGAAGATGCCGGTGTTGCAGCTCTTGCAACAGGTCTTTTGACTGTTGATTGGACAGATGTCCGCGGCGGCTCTGGATTCGCTTTTTCAAAGGCCATGGATAGGGCCCGTTCATCAGCATTTGCGAGTCATGATTGGCTTCCAGAATCAGCAAATGGCAGCCTTGCAAATGAGCAGTCAGCTGGGGGGTAGCGAAGCCCAGATCGGTTGCGATTCCTATGCGGCTGCCGTTCTGTCCGATGGTAAACCCCACCGGATCTGCGGCATCATGGGAGACGCTAAAGGGATGCACGGTCACATCATTTATTTGAAAAGGGCGACCGCATTCAAATGTCCGGAGCTCATGCACCGAATTTCCGAGGAGGGTTCTTTTTTTGATTTTGCGGCTGAGATAAATCGGCAGCTTTAACTGGCGGGACAGCACGCCAACAGACTGGATGTGGTCACTGTGTTCATGGCTGAGCAAAATGGCATCCAGGTCCCTATGGCTCAGCCCACGCGATTTTAAACGGCGCTTTATTTCAGATGCTGAAAGCCCGGCATCCAACAAAATGCCGGTTGTCCCATCTGAAATGAAAATGGCATTGCCCCGGCTGCCGCTGGCCAAAACGCAAACCGCCAGATTGTAATCGGCGCAATGTCGCACTCTTTGCAGTTCAAGTTTCATAATTTTAGGTTGGCCGGTTTAGTCCGTTGGCCGGTTAGCCGGTATATAAAAAGAATCTGCCTAATTTCAACGGGCTCAACGGGCATAACAGGCTCAACCGGCCAACCTCTATTGGCCCGTATGGCCGAATCCCCCGCTATTGCGTCGTGTTTCATCCAATTCTGCGACCACATGGAGCTGGGCGACGTGCACCTTTTGAACGACCATCTGCGCAATCCGATCCCCGCGTTGAAACGTGTATGGCCCGGAGCCTAAATTGATAACGGCGATTTTTATCTCGCCGCGATAATCGGCATCGATGGTCCCGGGGGAATTGATCAGCCCGATGCCATGCTTTATGGCCAGTCCGCTGCGAGGCCTGATCTGGGCCTCAAAGCCCGGTGGCAGCGATATCGCAAAACCGGTAGGGATCAAGGTGCGATCACCTTTTTTCAGGACCAGATCTTGCTTGATGGCAGCACATAAATCCATACCCGCAGATTGAGGGGTCATATACCGGGGAAGGGGGATGTCGGCGTCTGTTTCCGGACGCAGCCGCAGGATTTTAATAACAGGCAAATCGTTCATTATATGGTGGTGTCAGTTCTTGGTTTCAGGGTTCAACGTTCAAAGGTTAATGAACCGAATACAGATGTCAGATGACAGAAGTGGATCTGAGATGTGATCAGCACTCTGTTGCTGCCAACAACCCAGAACCTTTGAACCCAGAACCCTGAACCGGTGGGTTAGGCGTACAGAACATCTTCGAAGGGCTTTTTGTCTTTAACCGGTCCCAGCAGCGTCAATCCCATTTTATTTCTGATAAACATGCTTTTGGAAAGCGCTAAAATGTCTGCCGCCGTCACGGATTCGACCTGCTCGATAACCTCCTGCAAGGCAATGTCGCGCTTAAAATGAATTTCATTCTGGGCGCTGCGCACCATCTGATTTTCATTGCTTTCCGATGCCAGCAGCAAACTTCCCTTGGTGTATTCGACCGCGCCTTTGAGTTCGGCAGATGATACCGGCTTTGAGCGGAGCTTATCTAGTTCGTTGAGCACCAGGGCAATCGTTTCCAGCGCTTTGGCTGAATCCACTGCCAGATAGATGCCGCACATACCGGTGTCTACATGGGACATCATAAATGAGTAGACGGTATAGGCCAGTCCCCGTTTTTCTCTGATTTCTTGAAAAAGCCGCGAGCTCATGTTCCCGCCCAGGATCGTATTCAGTAAAGAACATGCGTAGCGACGGGGATCTTTGATCGAAAGTCCCGGCATGCTCAGACAGATATGAACCTGCTCCAGGTCCTGATAGTTGACGTTAACAATTCCCCGGCTCTGCGGTGTGGCGCGCTTGCTGATTTCGTTGCCCGGTTCAATGGATTCAAAAGCCGGCCCCAGGCGATCGATTAGATGCGTATGGTCTACGTTGCCGGCCACCGATACAACAATTCGATTCGGCTGATACAGGCGATGGAAATAATTTTTGATCTGATCGGCGTCAAACTGGATGATATTTTCCTGACGGCCCAAAATCGAGCGACCCAGGGGGTTGTCGCCCCAGAAATTCTTACCCGAAAGCAGATGGACATATTCATCCGGGCTTTCTTTGACCATTTTGATTTCCTGCAAAATAACCGGGCGTTCTTTTTCGATTTCCAAAGGATCAAATACTGAATTCAAGAAGATATCAGAGAGGATATCAACCATTGTGTCCATATGGGTGTCCATCACCTTGCCATGATAGCAGGTATTTTCCATGGTCGTAAACGCATTCGTATGCCCGCCGATGGCATCAAATTCTTTGGCAATCTGATAGGCGGATCTGCGACGGGTGCCCTTGAAAATCATATGCTCGATAAAATGAGAAAGCCCGCTTTCAGCCGGTTTTTCGTCGCGGGCCCCCACGTTGACCCAGACACCCATGGACACTGAACGGGTGTGCGGCATTCTTAGGCTCAAGATGCGGATACCGTTTTTTAACCGGGTTTTATTTACGGTTGGCGCCATGCTTTTCTTCCAGAGTCGCTTTATGGCTGAGCCGGATTTTACCATCCCGGCTGATTTCAAGAACCTTGACCTTGAGCGAATCACCTTCTTTGACGACATCGGTTACTTTGGTAATGCGCCGATTGGCAAGCTGGGAGATGTGCACCAGACCGTCTGTGCCCGGCAGGATCTGCACGAAAGCGCCAAAATCGGTGACCTTGACAACGGTTCCCTCATAGACAGCGCCAACTTCAGGCTCCTGGGTCAGATCTTCTACCATTTTTATCGCAGCCTGGCCCTCTTCTTTTGAGTAAGCGGCGATTTTAACCAATCCGGAATCATCGATCTCTATACTGGTATTGGTTTCACTCTGGATCCCCCGAATAATTTTACCCCCGGGTCCGATGACCTCGCGGATTTTGTCCGGGTTGATCTTAATGGTCGTGATCGTCGGTGCATACGGCGATATTTCTTTGCGCGGCTCTCCGATGGCTTCCAGCATTTTGTTAAGGATAAACAGCCTTCCCACGCGGGCTTGCTCCAGCGCCTTTTGCATGATTTCCTTGGACAGCTCATGGATTTTGATGTCCATTTGCAGTGCGGTGATGCCGGCTTCAGTGCCGGTCACCTTAAAATCCATATCGCCGGTATGATCTTCATCCCCCAGTATATCAGAGAGGATGACGACCTGGTCGTCTTCTTTTACCAGGCCCATGGCAATGCCGGCCACCGGGGCTTTGATGGGCACGCCGCCGTCCATTAATGCCATACAGCAGGAGCACACGGTGCCCATTGATGAAGATCCATTGGACTCCAAAACCTCGGAGACCAGCCGAATGGTATAATCGAATTTTTCTTTGTCCGGCAATATTCTTTCTAAGGCACGGGTCGATAATCCGCCATGTCCGATATCCCGGCGCGACGGGCCGGAGATGCGACGGGTTTCGCCCACAGAGTATGGCGGAAAATTATAATGCAGCATAAAGGGTCTGAATTCCTCACCATACAGCGTTTCAACCCGTTGCTCGTCCTGTCCGGAGCCCAGGGTTAAAACACCTAACACCTGGGTCTCCCCGCGGGTAAAAAGCGCGCTGCCATGCGGTCTGGGCAGCAAACCGACCTCGCAGGTGATCGGCCGAATTTCATCGAATCTACGGTTATCGATGCGACGATTTTCCTTTAAAATCAGGTCCCGGCTGATCTTTTTCTGGAGATCTTTCAAAATATCGTACACTTCTGATTTGCGGTCTTCATAGTCTTCACCCAGGCCCTCGAATATTTCGGCCTTGAGTTCGCGCACGGCTGTCTGACGTTTTGTTTTCTCAGGGATTAGAATTGCTTCGCGCATGCGCCCGGCAGCTGTTTCATTGAAGGTATCGACCAGCTGCGGATCTTTTGGCGGCGGATCAAACGGGCGTTTCGGTCGGCCATTTGATTCTTTTAATTTGAGTTGTAGATCAATGAGGGGTTGCATTTCACGATGACCGAAAAAGATCGCTTCAAGCATATCGGCTTCGCTGATCACATCGCCGCCGCCTTCAACCATGACCACCCCGGTCTTGGAACCGGCAACGATGATGTTGATATCGCTATTTTCCAGTTCAGAGGAGGGGGGATTAATTTTTAATTGGCCGTTAATTCGGCCAACGCGCACACTGGCAATCGGACCGGCAAACGGAATATCTGAAATTTCGAGTGCCGTGGAGGCGCCGATCATTGCCAGCGTATCCGGATCATTTTCCTGGTCCATGGATAATACGGTTGCAATGACCTGGGTTTCATAACGCCAATCTTTGGGAAACAGAGGCCGGATCGGCCGGTCGATCAGGCGAGCGGTTAAGGTTTCTTTTTCACTCGGACGCCCGATTTCACGACGAAAATAGTTACCCGGTATCCGACCGGCGGCATATATTTTTTCTTGATATTCAACGGTCAGGGGCAAAAAATCCGCTATCCTGACTTCATGGGCAGCGACAACCGTCACCAGCACAATCGTATCCCCATATTGCACGACAACGGATCCGGATGCCTGTTTGGCGACTTTGTCAGCCTGGATGGTGAGGGCTTTGCCCCCGATTTCTTCTTTGACTAAAATTTCCATATTTTCTCCTAATTGTATACAACACCAATGTGTTCCAGCCTCAAATACGGCAGTATTTCAACTTGGCAATAATTATAGGTAAGATGGTAAATGGGTTCGTGTTCAATTCAAAATATCCGAAAAAGATCGGGTTTCGAGCAGCACTATCACTTCTAACGTTGCCGTACCGGTCTGCAACAGTCCAAAATTTCAGCGCCGAAACCGTTGAAATTTGAGGCGGAAGGGGTGCGCCGACTCGGCGAATTACCGTTTCAACCCCAACGTATCGATGATGGCCCGATAGCGATTGACATCTTTGTGTTTCACATAATTTAACAGCCTGCGGCGCCTGCCGACGAGCATCAGCAAACCTCTGCGGGAATGATGATCCTTTTTGTGAATTTTCAGATGCTCGGTAAGGGAGGAAATACGATAGGTCAACAAGCCGACCTGAACTTCCGGCGATCCGGTGTCTGTTTCGTGAAGTTTGAATCTGTCAATCAATTTCCTTTTTTCTTCTGTGTCAAAAACCACTGTTACTGCCTCCTGTTCGGATAATTAGCGTTTATAGCGTTCCTATGTTGTCGAATTTTGAAAAACACAGGCGTATGTCAATCTGTCCTGGTCTTTTTTACATCTTAGCACAGCCAGCAACGCGTTGTCGGCATCCACGACTTTCAGGTGGGTATCATCTTCATTCAAATTGTCCGACAACCGCTCAAAATCCAAGTCCTTTTTACATATGGGCTGGCCATATCTGATTTTTTTCATCAAATTTTGATCGGCCGCGCATGCTGGCATATCCGCAAGCGCATCTGTCATGCTGATTAAACTGCCATTCACTTCACCGGTCAATGCCAGTTTTTCCAATTGCGGCAACGAAATGGCCTGCTGCAGGGTAAAACCGCTGCTTTGCGTTCGTTTGAGTGCCTGCAGATGACCGCCGCATCCCAGTTGCTTCCCGATATCGGCACACAGGGTCCGTATATAGGTTCCGGCAGAACATGACACTTCTAAATGGACCAGCGGCAAATTTATTTCAAGAATTTTTATCGTTGAAATATGAACCCGCCGGGCGGGTTTTTGGACCGGTCGACCCTGCCGGGCCAATTTGTATAAAGGCGTTCCTCTGTATTTAAGTGCCGAAAAGATCGGCGGTTGCTGTTTAATCGATCCGATAAATTGCTGAACGATGGATCGAATTCTCTCTTCCGTACAGCCAGTCACCGCCCGGGTGGCGATGACGTTCCCGGTCGAATCCTGGGTATCGGTTTCGATTCCCAGCTTAAGGGTGGCATCGTATGTCTTGCTGCCGGCCAGCAGAAACCGAGCCAATCGGGTGGCTTCATTTATGCAGCAAACCAGCACCCCTTCTGCAAAGGGATCCAGTGTGCCGGTATGGCCTACTTTTTTAGCGTTTAGCAGGCGTTTGACCCTGGCGACAACCTTTGCAGAAGAGATATTCGGCGGTTTGTCGACAACGATTATCCCGCTGCGGTGCTGTGCCTGCATGACATGTTCTTTTCTTGCGCGGTCTACAACCGCAATGGTTAACTGCTGAAACGCGTCTTTCTAAATATTATCTGCCAGCCGGATAATCTTTTCTTTCAGTGCCACCAAGGTGGATTCAATTTGGAATCCGGCGGCACTTGTGTGACCGCCACCACCGAATTTGTTGGCGATTTTAGCAACGTCCACCGTGCTGTCGGAGCGCAAACTGACATGATACCGATTCATGTTGGTGAATTTGCCGGCCCCGTTTTTTATTTCGTGAATAAGCGCGGCAACCTTAACATCCTCTATGCGACGGGCATAATTGATCAAACCATCTATATCCTCGGTGCTTGTTCCGGTTGAATTGAGCATACTTCGGCTGACGGTCATCAAGGACAATTTGCCGTTTTCTGAAATTTCAATCGAGTTTAAGGCCATATTCAACAGTTTGATGCGGCCCAAAGAATAGGTTCCAAACACGCGTTGCGCCACAGTGTGGGGCTCGACCCCGATGTCGATCAAGGCTTTGCTGATGGCAAAAGCTGCCGGATTGGTGTTTGAAAACCGAAAAGAGCCGGTATCGGTTAAAATCCCCAAATATATTGCGGTCGCAATTGCCTTGTCAAAAGAGATCTTTAGCGCTTTGATCAACCGATAAACGATTTCAGCCGTGGCGCAGGCATCGGTGTCGATCAGCTGGATGTCGCCGAAGCCGGTGTTGGAAACGTGATGGTCGATGTTAATGACAATCGGTATCTGATCAACAACCGAACTTTCCTCGCCAACTCGTATGATATCGCCGCAATCAAGTACAATGGCCAGATCATATTCTTCAGCCGCTTTGATCTGCCTTGCGATATGCTCGACACCGGGTAAAAATCGGTAAACCGCCGGTATGGGGCTTGAATTAAACATGGTTATGGTTTTATCCAATCTGCTCAATGCCAACCCCAGCGCTACCAGTGAACCAAGGCAATCTCCATCAGGTTCAGCATGTGACGCGACTAAAATTCGTTGGTGGGTTTTAATGTGTTGTAGAATCTGTTCCATTATGCTCTTTGGTTAACTTGATCAAACGATCAATGTGCGCACCATATTCTATGGATGCATCGTAGAAAAATTTTATATCCGGCATGTATTTGAGGTCCAGCTCATGTGCCAGGATTCTTTTAATGTATCCGCGTGCACTGTTGAATCCTTTAATGGCCGCATCTTTTTTCTGCTCACCATCAGGCGTCGTAAAATAAACACGCGCCAGCTTTAAATCACGCGACACCTCTACTCCGGTAATGGTGGCCATCTTTAAGCGTGGATCTTTGATATCTTTTTGCAATATCTCGGATAGAACTTTTTGAATGAGTCCGCTGACCCGGTCTGATCGTGCAAAGGGTATCATAAATGAATGATTTCTATATCCGTGTCAATAATTTCTGCCAGGCCGAGGTCATCGGCCAGATTAATAATCTTGTCGAGTTTTGAGTTAATAACGGTTTTATCGTTGCCCACCATCGAAAAACCGATTTCAGCGCGCTGGTATACGTCGTTTGATCCGACTTCAGCCACCGATGCGTTAAAATTGTTGCGCAGTCGGCTGACGATCGCTCGAACCACTTTTCGTTTACCCTTCAAAGAGCGGCAGTCATGCAATCTAAAGGTAATCGTTCCAATTCCAACGACCATGGTCTTTTTATTCCCTTAAAGGGCCGCTTTGGTGTAAACTTATATTTTATCTTTAAACTCCCCACAAGAGGATTTCTGTCAGAGGTAATTTTTAATATAAATTAAAACTGTTTCAAGGCGTTTAGATTTTGTTCGCTGGCAAGGCTTAATTCGGTTCGAAAGCGGAGCGTACACGGAAGTACGCGAACATTTTGAACCGAATTATAACGCAGCCCAGCGGACAAAAGATGAATGGCTTGGAACAGTTTTTATTCTAGTTCGGGTCTAATCTCCTTCAAATAATAACAGTCGATGGTATCGCCGACTTTGATATCATTGAAATGCTCGATGCCGATGCCGCATTCATAACCGGCCTGGACTTCTTTGACATCATCTTTAAAGCGACGCAACGAAGAATTTTTGCCTTCAAACACCACAACACCGTCCCTCAGGAGCCGCACGTTTTGACCGCGTTCGATTTTACCGTCCGTTACATAACAGCCGGCGATATTGCCGACTTTGGGTATCTGGAAAACTTCGCGAACTTCTGCGGTGCCCAGTATTTGTTCCTCGAATGTGGATGCCATCATTCCGGCCATTGCGCTTTTGACATCTTTGATGACATCATAGATGACGCTGTAAAAGCGCATATCCACGTTTTCCTCGTTTGCCAGCGCCTGGACTTTGGGCGTCGGCCGGACGTTGAAGCCAATGATAATGGCATTCGAAACAGTTGCCAGCGAAATATCCGATTCAGCAATCGTACCGCTGGCGGAATGGACGACGTTTACATTGACCTCATCATTGGAAAGTTTGGTCAAAGAATCGTTTAAGGCTTCGATTGAACCGTGAACATCGGCTTTGATGATGAGGTTCAGATCTTTGACTTCACCGGCTTGCATGCGCTCGTAAAGCTTGTCGAGGCTCAGGCGGCTTGATTGAGCCAGCTCCTTTGATCGCTGTTTCTGCTGTCGGTGTTCGCTGACCTGCTTGGCATTTTTTTCATCTTTAAGCGCAAAAAATTCATCGCCGGCCATGGGCACACCGGATAGACCGACAATTTCCACCGGTATGGATGGCCCGGCGGATTCAATCTGATTGCCTCTGTCATCGAGCATCGCCCGGATTCTTCCATAATGCATGCCGCACACGACCGGGTCACCCGCTTTCAGCGTGCCTTCTTTCACCAGAACAGTTGCAAGGGATCCCCGTCCGGCGTCGATTTTAGCTTCGACAACATGACCGGTAGCCAGTTTGTCGGGATTGGCTTTGAACTCCAGAACTTCAGCCTGAAGCGAAATCATTTCGAGCAGCTCGTCAATTCCTTCAGCCTCTTTGGCGGAAACTTTGACATAAATCGTATCGCCTCCCCATTCTTCGGGGGTTAATCCGATTTCGGCAAGCTCCCGCTGTACTTTATCGGGCTCGGCATTTTGCTTGTCGATTTTATTGATGGCCACGATAATGGGGACCTCGGCAGCTTTGGCGTGATTGATCGCCTCGTTGGTCTGCGGCATGACACCATCATCGGCTGCAACGACTAAGACCACGATATCGGTCACCTGGGCACCCCTGGCTCTCATGGCCGTAAAAGCCTCGTGGCCGGGGGTATCTAAAAAGGCGATCTGCCCCTTATCCGTGTTGACCAGATAGGCGCCGATGTGTTGCGTGATTCCACCGGCCTCTGTTTCTGAAATCCGCGATTTTCGAATGACATCCAGCAAAGATGTTTTGCCGTGATCAACATGTCCCATAATGGTCACAACCGGCGGGCGCGGCTGCAGCTGGGCGGGGTCGTCGGTTTCTTGTTTTATAAGGGCCTCCTCTTCAAAGCTGGCTCTTTCCACCTCATATTCAAATTCGTTGGCAATCAGCGTAGCCGTATCAAAATCAATGGTTTGATTGACCGTTGCCATTGATCCCATACCCATCATAAACTTGATGATCTCATTGGCTTTAATCCCCATGCGTTTGGCCAGTTCGGATAAAACAATGCCTTCATCAATTTTAATGCGACGCTTGATCGCTTTGGCAACCGTTATTTGTGTCTTTTGTCCGCCGGCGGGCTTTTTACCTTTGCCCAGTTTGCGCTGCTTGCGCGGTCGATATCCGGCCCCGTAAAGATCTTCGCCTTCGACGACCGCTTTTTTACGAAAAGAAATTTTCTTTTTCAAAAATTTCTTGTCAACTTCAGATTCTTCATACTGTTTCTTGCGTTTTCGTTTCTTTTTAGCTGACGGCGCTAAATCCTCTCCCGGGGGTGGCTGCTCACCAATGCCTTTGCGGGAAGGCAATGCTTCAACTTTTGCTTTCTTCGCTGTCGCTTTTTTCTCTTTTAACGGTTTTTCCGGTGGCTTAACCGGCAGTTTGATAATTTTAGCTGAGGGTTCTTTCTTACGCGCTTTAACGCGTTTGGGTGCTTCCTGAACAGGCGTTGCTTCCTCATCTGCGGGCGCTACTGTTTTTTGCGCTTCTTCTACCGTGGCCACTTCTGGCGCTTCATCAGCCGCTTCTTCTGCAGCGGCTTTTTGATCGACTTCTTCCGTAGCCTCTTCCTTCTGGGCCGCAGCCTCATCGGCTTCTTGCGTGTCTGCCTCGGGGGATTCGACGGCCTCAACCTTAACCGTTTTTCGACGCCGGCGAATAACCGTTGGTTTGATCCGTGTTTCCTCAACGGTTTCCTCTTTGGCGCCAAACAGAGAAGATTTGATTTTGGCAATGGCTTCCTCTTCCAAGGCACTCATATGACTTTTGACTTCGATATCCAAGTCATTGAGCTTGGTGATCAGCAACTTGTTGGTCATGTTCAAATCTCTGGCAAGTTCGTATACCCTGAGCCTGGCCATTCTTTCCCCCGAAATTTTAGTTCTGAACCGGCTTCTGGCCGCTGTCCGGCGACCCTTTCCGGCGTTATCGTAGTTATTTCAATAACGGATCCATTAACTATAAATGGACGGTTTTGTTAAGTTGTGGACGAACGATCTTCTGTTTTTGTTTCGGCGTTGTCCGTATCGTCAGCTGTGCTTGCAGCGGTGTCCGTTTCGGGCATTTCAGGCGCATCTTCGGCCGGCTGCTCGATATCCGCTGACGCGGTCTGCTGATCCGGCGTTTCTTCAACTGGCGGCGCCTCATCCTGGGCATCCTGCAATTCGCCGCTGTCGCTCTGGCTGGCCTCTCCGCTCTCTGTTTCTTCCATTTCTTCAGCCTGCGGGTCTGCTTCAACAGACGTTTCAGCTGCAGCATCGACGCCTTTGTCCCCGGCCGCATCTGATTCTTCAGGTTCGGTTTTTTGGCTGCTGGTTTCTTCCTCCGATTCTTCAGCCTGCTCAGCTTCTTCAACGGCCTTTTGAGCGGCGGCAATCAATTTTTTAGCGGTTTCTTCCCCGATTCCTCTGATTTGAATTAAATCATCCGGAGTGGCGCCGCTGACCTCTTCAGCTGAATAAAAACCCAGTTCATATAGCGCATCTGCCAGACTGATGCCGACGCCCGGTAACGCAACCAGTGAATCATATCCGCTTTGCATGGCGATCGTGTATTTCGTTTCGCTTTTGACGTCCAAATTCCAACCGGTTAACTTTGAAGCCAGTCTGACATTTTGCCCTTTTTTACCGATGGCAATTGATAAAAAGTCATCGGGCACGATAACCTCCATGGTTTGATTGGCTTCATCAATGATTACCCGCGATATTTCGGCCGGCGCCAGCGCGTTGCACACGAACTTGGCCGGATCGACATGCCATGGAATGATATCGATTTTCTCGCCTCTCAATTCCTGTACGACATTTTGCACGCGGCTGCCTTTCATACCGACACAGGCACCCACGGGATCGATATCGGAGTTGTTCGAGGCCACTGCAATTTTAGCCCGGATGCCCGGTTCACGGGCAGCTCCCATAATGGTGACAATTGATTCCCTGATCTCAGGTACTTCAGTGCGAAACAGATGAATCAGAAAATTCGGATGGGTCCGTGACAAAATGATCTGCGGTCCGCGGGATTCATGCAGGACATCTAAAATGTAAGCCCGGATTCGATCCCCCCGGCGATAGGTTTCTTTGGGAACCTGCTCGCGGACATGGACGATGCCTTCAGTGTGCCCCAGGTTGACAATGATGTCACCGCGATCAATGCGTTGCACAATACCGTTGATGGTTTCTCCTTTGCGATCGACAAAACTGGAATAAACGGCATCCTTTTCCGCATCTTTCATTTTCTGGATGATGACCTGCTTGGCCGATTGAGCTGCTATCCGGCCAAATGTGGTGGTATCCATTTTGGTGCCGAGGCTATCGCCGATTTCACATCCCGGGTCCAGTTTGCGACCTTCTTCCAAACTGATTTCAAGCGCCGGTTCGGTCACCACTTCAGCGACATCCTTGAATTGAAAAACTTCAATCTCCCCGGATTCTTCATTATACTGGACCTCGATGTCCATTTTGCTGCCGAACTTTTTACGCGCAGCTGATTTTAATGCCTCTTCCAGGGCTTTGATCAACACTCTGCGTTCGATACCTTTATCCCGGCTCACCTGTTCAACAACACGTTTGATATCTGAAATTTGCATCAGATTTCTCCATCAGCGCCGACAAGCCGCGCTTTGGCAATTTGGCCAAACGGGATGACGACGGTTTTTTCATTACACGACAACTTTATCTGTTCAGCGGACGTACCGATAATCGTTCCGGTAAAATTTTTTTGTGCATGAATCGGCTGTCGTGTTTTTATCTTCGCTTTGCGTCCTTTGAAACGCTTATAATCCTTTAGTTTTGACAGGGGCCGCTCGGGTCCCGGCGATGTCACTTCCAGAGTATAGGGCCCCAGATCATCCAAATTCACATCGAGCAGATCATTTAACTGCCGGCTGACGTTGACACAATCGTCAATGCTGACGCCTGCCGGTCGATCGATGTACAACCGCAGGACTCTGCCGCCCGCTTCACGCTGATATTCAATATGCACCAGCTCTAAACCTTCGCTGTCACACAGCGATTCAACCAGCGACTCTATCTGTTTGATGATCGCTTTTTCGTTTTTGGATCCGGATTTTCGGTTCCGGTTGTCTTTTTGTTTCGCTTTTAATTTATGTCGTTTTGATTTCACCGGATCACATTCGCTCAGCCAAAAAAACAAAAAACGGGCTGACGCCCGTTTCCTTAACTTCAGGTAGACCCTTGACTTTGTGCGGTAAAAGTTATCAGTTCATGACACCGACCATAAGCTAATAGTTAATTCCATCATCTCACAGGCCCCAAAAAGTCTTACCCTCTTCAACTAAAAGGAAACGAACCAAACTGGAGCGGGCAACGAGATTCGAACTCGCGACACCAAGCTTGGGAAGCTTGTACTCTACCAGCTGAGCTATGCCCGCTCTCCACTTTAAATGATTATGACAAAATCGGGCGGTTGTCAATATAATTCAATAAATATAGGGCGGTTTACTTGGAAATACGGGACGATTGATATTACCTCGTTTAAAGCTAACCACGAAAGCACGAAATTTTTCATTTTTCGTGTTTTTATGTTTTCGTGCTTTCGTGGTAAATCCATTGTTTCGGTTCTTATCGAAAGACCGTTCAGAGCTTGGTTTCAGTCGAGCATCTCTCTGATGGATTTGAGCTCGGCGTGCAACTCGGCCAGCAATTGCTTTTCAGAAGCTTGATCTTTGCGCGATCTGACGGATAAATGCTGGCGGGCACCCTGAATGGTGAACTTTTTTTCATAAAGAAGGGTTTTAATTTTTAAAATCAGTTCAATATCAGCACGGGAATACAATCGTTGTCCCGCATCGGTTCGCTTGGGCCGAATCCGGGGAAACTCACTTTCCCAAAACCGCAGGACATAGGCTGGAATTTTTGCTATTTTGCTGACTTCACCAATTCTAAAATAGAGCTTATCCGGTATGTCTATGAGCGTCGATTTTTGATCTGCCATTTTTATGACCCTGAATGGGTTGTGACGATCAGGCCGGCAAACTGGCATTAAATGTCCGGACCAGCCTGTCCGCCATTGATTGATGGAGTGGTGCTACATCTTCATCTTCCAGTGTTTTTTGCGGTGACCGATAGGTGACCCGCAAAGAAACACTTTTTTTGCCCCGGGCGATGGGCGTGCCCTCGAATACACTCAGCAAGCTGATATCTTCAACCAGTTCAGATGATTGTTCTAAAGCGCTGCCGATGATCTCCTGGGCTTCAAGCGTCTTGTCGACAATAATGGTGATGTCTCTGAATATCGCCGGAAATTTGGGAATCGAGCTAAAGACCGTTGTATCCTTGAGCAACGGTATCAACGTATCAAAATTGAGTTCAAATAAAAACGCTTCTTGTTGCAAATCGAAATTGGCAAGCACCTGGGGATGAACCTGCCCCATCAAACCCAGCCGGATTTGCTTGCTTAAAATTTGAGCGCTGAAGCCGGGGCGAGTATACTTGCACTCGTTTTCCGGCAGGCGGCTAAATTGCACGTCATTGATGTGCAAAGCGTTTAAAAACCGTTCGACCACACCTTTAATGTCATAAAAATCACAGGGTGTATCCTGGCCATGCCAGGAGGCATCATAACGGGTCCCTGTCCAGAGCCCGGCCAGTATCTCGCTTTCTTGCGGCAGCTGCTGTGGATCCGTGCCGATAAAGATTTTACCGATTTCAAAAATCCGTAAATTTTTGATTTGCTGTGCAAAATTATAATGCATGGTTTGCAGTAATCCGGGGACCAGCGAGGTGCGCATGGCAGCCTGGTCTTCGGTCAGCGGATTTAAAATATTCACCAGCTGTCTGCGCGGATCGGCAGCGTCCAGTTGCAAGTGGTCACCGGTTTGGTGATGGGCGAAACTGTAGTTGATGGCTTCGTGGAATCCAAATCCGTTCATCAGCTGGCGCGCCTGGTTGCGCAAATGGATTTCTTTAGTCGATATCCGGCCGGTGGCCGGCATTTGCGGAAATGTCGTCGGTATGTTGTTGTAGCCGTACAAGCGGGCCACTTCCTCCATTAGATCTTCCGGTCTGGAAATATCCACCCGAAAGCTCGGTGGGGTTACCACCAGCGTATCGCTATCTTTTGCAGGGCTTTTTTGCTCAACTGTAAATTCAATGGATTTGAGAAGACTTTCAATTTGCCTGCGCTGCAGGCGTGTTCCCAGCAGGCGGTTTGTTTTTTTTGTGCTGAGATTCAGGCTTTTTACAGACTGCCGCAGGGGATATTCGTCTATCAGGCCGCCGATGATCTTAGCGCCGCTGACTTCAGCCATCAGTTTGGCGGCCCTGTTGGCGGCCGCAATGGTCCCGCCGGGGTCAACCCCGCGCTCAAAGCGATAAGCGGCGTCGGTATTCAGACCCAGCTGTTTGGCTGTGCGGCGAATGCTGACGGGATTAAAATAAGCACTTTCCAGCAATACCCGGGTCGTGTCGTCTTCAATCTCGGAATTCAGACCGCCCATGACCCCGCCGATGGCAACCGGTTTTTCGCCGTCACAGATCATCAGCATTGCATCGTCTAAAACGCGTTCTTTTTGATCCAGGGTGATGAACGTTTCACCCTTGCCGGCGGTGCGCACCACAATTCTGTTTTGCGCCAGTCGGTCAAAATCGAAAGCATGCAGGGGCTGGCCGGTTTCCATCAAAACAAAGTTGGTTACATCGACGATATTGTTTATCGGCCGCAACCCAACCGACAAAAGCCGTTGTTGCAGCCAAAAGGGGGATGGTTTAATTTGAATATCTTCAAGCAGGCGGGCGACATAGCGCGGGCAGTGCTCCGGTGCTTCGATTTGAATCGAAGTGTGTTCGGAAATGCCATCGTCCGGGTCATTGAGTTTGAAGTCGGGGTATGTCAGGCGGTTTTTCTGAATGGCGGCGATCTCGCGGGCAACGCCGATGACACTCAGGCAATCAGGCCGGTTGGGGGTGATTTCGATTTCAAGAACCGTATCGGACAGCCCCAGGGCTGCCGCCAGCTGATCTCCGACCGAAAGTGTGGGATCCAGGCGCATAATGCCGCTGCGATCTTCTCCCAGGCCCAGCTCTCCTTCACTGCAAAGCATGCCCTCGGATGTTTGGCCGCGAATGACACTTTGCTCCAGAATGAACCCTTCCGGAAATTCGGTGCCCGGCAGGGCAATCGGTGAAAGCATCCCGACTTCAGCATTCGGTGCACCGCAGACCACCGACATTTTTCCTTGCCCGGTATCGACCTTGCACAGGTGCAATTTGTCCGCATTGGGGTGCGGCTCGATTGCTTCGATTCGTCCGACAAAGACCGTATCCAGGTAGCGGTAGCGTTCGGTTACCGACTCAATTTCGAGACCGACCATCGTCAACGCCTCCGCCAGGTCCGGCGGCGCCATTTCGATGTTCACATAATCATTGAGCCAGCTTAAACTAACTTTCATTTTCCAATGTTCCTAAAAGCGGAGTCAAGGCACCATCTAATGCCCGATGACTGTGTTTCCCTGATTTATCGGGATTACGAACTATTATTTCGAAAATTAAGGCGTGCATCAAACCGAGTCAAAATACCCGAATATTGCGGCAATATGCCGCTCCCACCAATTATTGTGAAAATTAAAATTTTTTCGTTTTTGATCCAGAAATGAGAGATTTTTTTGCTGAGCAAGGCCGCACAAGGTTTTTCGTTTGAGGCGTACTTATAGTACGGTGAGAGCGAAAAACCGCGGAGAACGAAGCTCAGCGGAAAAAGATCCATTTATGGACAAAAACTAGAATTGGGATAAGAATCTTAGATCATTCTCAAAGAATTTACGAATATCGTCGATTCCGTATTTGAGCATGGCAATTCGATCCACCCCCATTCCAAAGGCAAAGCCGGTATAGCGGTCGGCATCATATCCCACGTTTTCGTACAGCGCCGGATGAACCATTCCAGACCCGAGGATTTCCAGCCAGCCGGTTCGGGAACAGACCCGGCAGCCCTTGCCCCTGCAGATGACACACAGGATATCAACCTCGGCACTGGGCTCAGTAAACGGGAAAAAACCGGGCCGAAAGCGCAGGCTGGTTTGCTCATCGAACATTTGATGCACAAAGGCCGTAAGTGTGCCCTTTAAATCCCCGAAGGATACATTCTCATCGACCAACAACCCCTCAACCTGATGAAACATAGGGGTATGGGTCAGGTCCGAGTCACAGCGATACACTTTGCCGGGCATGATGATACGCACCGGCGGCTGCTGTTTTTCCATGGTGCGGATCTGAAGGGGAGATGTGTGGGTTCTAAGGACGATCTCATCTGAAATGAAAAAGGTGTCCTGCATATCCCGGGCTGGATGGTCTTTGGGGAAATTAAGGGCCTCAAAATTGTAGTAATCCAGCTCAACCTCGGGTCCTTCGGCGATGTCAAACCCCATCTGGGTGAAAATGTCGCAGATTCGCTGGTTGATCTGGGTGATGGGATGCAGCGAGCCGGACGGCGCCGGTCGCCCGGGTAATGAGACGTCAATGCCGGCAGCAGCGACTTCGCCGGCGCTTGCAAGTTTTTGGGTTGCCGCTGTGCAGGCCTGCTCCAGCAGCTTTTTGCACTGGTTGGCCTGTTTGCCGGCTGCCGGGCGCTGTTCGGCGGGTAGCTCTGAAATATTCCTTAAGAATTGAGTGATAACCCCTTTGCGTCCCAGGTATCGGACGCGGATATCCTCGACTGCCTGACGGTCAGTTGCCGCTTGAAGCGCCTGTAAGGCTTCTTGATAAATTTGATCAATGGCGTTATCCAATTTTTACACCTTTGGTGTAAAATTGTATATTTTACAAATTTTGTGCAGCTGCCAACTCTGCAATTTTCGCGAAACCGGCCGGATCTGTTACGGCCAGGTCAGCCAGAACCTTACGGTCCAGGTCAACGTTTGCCATCTTGAGACCGTGCATAAATTTGCTGTATGACAATTTATTCATGCGGGCAGCGGCGTTTATGCGTGAGATCCAGAGCCTGCGGAAATCGCGTTTGCGCTGCCGCCGGTCCCGATAGGCATACATTAAAGATTTGTCCACCGCATCTGCAGCCGTTCGAAATAACTTGCTGCGACCCCCCCGGAATCCTTTGGCCAATTTTAAAACTTTTTTTCGTCTTCTTCTGGCTTTAAAGCCGCGTTTGATCCTCATTTTATCTCTCCATCATAGCGAATAGCCGATAAGGCTATCGTCAAATTGTTTTTTTTAAATTTTGTTTTTAATTTATAAATGAGAGCTTTTTTCGATGGGCAAAGCCGCACAACCCGCCGTCGCAAAAGCTATGGCGCGGCATGGATTTTGCGCCTGAGCCGTACTTGAAGTACGTTGAAGGCGAAAAATCGCGGAGAACGCAGGACATCGGAAAAAGAGCCAGTTATACATTAAAAACGCTAGCTGTTGGGTAGAAGTAGCTTTATGGCCTTTGCATTGGTTTTGTCAACGATCCGGCGTTTGCGCAGGGATCGTTTTCGTTTGGTCGTTTTTTTGGTCAATATATGACTGGCAAAGGACTTATTGTAGACTATTTTTCCGGTGCCGGTTTTGCGAAATCGTTTGGCGGCAGCCCGGTTTGTTTTTATCTTTGGCATCTGTGTGATACTCCTTCTGTCGTTCTAATTTAAAAATAGATGGCGTGAGCAATTACACATCACGGCTCACGCCACCCGGAGAATTATCCAAAACCCATCTCAAAAAAGCGTCTAAGGGCCCATAGCGGCGTTGCGGGTCTGCTCATAATGCTCACATACGCACATGTATGCTCCGCTTTTTCGCCTCCCCGCACCTAACTCTGAACCCTGATCCACATTTTTTGAGATCGGTTTTAGTTGAGTTTAGGGGCAACACCCTTGACGGGTCGTATTTAAAACAATTTTATTGTAAGATCAAGCTATTTCGGAGCCAAGACCATTACCAGGATTCGACCTTCAAATTTGGGTTCTTGCTCCACGGTTGCAATTTCTTCAGTTTCATCAATTATTTTTTGGAGTACTGCTCTTCCCAGCTCTGAAAGCGTAATTTCACGACCCCTGAAAATAACGCTCACCTTGACCTTATCTTTTTTGCCGATAAATTTCCTAATGTGGCCGATTTTAACCTGCAGGTCATGCTCGCCGGTTTTGGGTCGAACTTTTATCTCTTTGAGCTGAAAGGTACTTTGCTTTTTCTTGGCCTCATGTTTCTTTTTGGTTTGCTCGTAGCGATAACGGCCGTAGTCCATTATTTTACAGACCGGCGGATTCGCATTCGGTGAGACTTCAACCAGGTCAAGGCCGACTTCGGCCGCGGCTTCAAGGGCTTCTTTAATCGGTATAATGCCGACCTGCTCGCCCTCGGAGTCAATCAACCGGACTTCTTTTGCTCGAATTCTTTGATTGATGTTGGTTTTGTTCGTACGTCTGGGTCTCTGAAATCTTCTGGGAACAGCTATGCGTGCACCTCCTCTGTCACAATTTTAGTTAGGGCGATTGCTGCCGTGGTCAAAACACAATGAATGCAATTGCCTTTGGCATTTGGGCAAGCCATTACCACGCCTTTTCGCCCGCTTCCACAGCCAAATGTTAGGTCTAAAATTTTTTTAAATCCAGTTTGTTGATAGGGGCTGTCAAAAAAACGTTCCGATTGCGGAACGCTTTTTTGCTACAAAAAATATGCCGCCGTCCTTTTTTTGAAACATTCATATGACAAGCGCTATAAAATGTGCCTTATATAACAACCTTAAGAAATGCAAGAAAAAAATGCAATAAAAACATGCCTCGATCCAGCCAAAATACCACTCAATATGGCTTTTGCACGCAAGGGATTTTTACTGGTCCAGAGTGTAGGCCGCCAGGAAACTGTCCATTAAATACGTATTTTGCTTTTGTGAGAAATAGAATTTCAATAATTCAAGACTGTCTTTGCGCAATACACCGGATTTGATTTTGATTTGACTTTGCCGGTATAAAGGGGGCAGATTGGCGCAATCGCAGCCGGTGCCCCCGCCCATTGCGTCCTCGTAGGCAAAGACAATTCTGCCGATACCGCTGATGAGCATCGCACCAAAGCACATCAGACAGGGCTCCAGGGTGGAAAAAACCGTGACCGCCTGCATATTCACTGTGTGATCGAGGCGGCACAGGTTTCTTAATGCCATGATCTCGGCATGATCGACTTCGTTCAGGCCGGTGCCGCTGGTGCCCTGCCGGGCGCCGGTCGCTATGATGTCCTCACCGAACACCATGACACACCCCACCGGAAATTCGCCGGCCGACAAAGCCATCCGGGCCTGCTCCAGCGCTTTTTTCATGAAAAACGTATCGTCCATAGATCTCCAATCCGTTTTTAGGTTCAAAGGTTCAACGTTCAGAGGTTCAGAGGTTAGATTACAGAAGGCGCGTCTAAGAGGATAGGCAAAAAAAGGAACCTATAGTCGCTCCCAGCTGCTGCCATTTTCAGGAGATCATGACCTTTTAGCCCTGAACCCTGAACCTTTGAACCCGTTAATTAATGCCAAAGAGACGAGTCCTAAAACCAAATTCAATTCAATACCAATTCAATTTAGATTAACCCCTAAAGCTTACAGATATCCTCATCACATTCACAGCTGTCATCGACCTCATAACAATACAGGATTCTGGACTCCATCTCGACCTGCTGTTTTGATATGGGCCCAAATTTTGCTGCAGACGCCCGCCGCCTTAGATCCGGCTTGTCCGGGATGGCATCCAGACCGGTGGCCATGACTTCGCCGGTCGAGCCGCTGATGACCTCGGCATCCTGCCCGTTGGTGATGACCGCCACCGGAACCTGATACGCCGCAACGAGGCGCGATACGGCCAGCGCCGGCCGCCGACGGGTTACCAGAGACCCGGGTCCGTACTTTATGACCATTGATACCCGTTGTTTCAGCCGGATAACAAAATCCACCTTCAAAACAGCCCTTTTATCATCAGCCTGAACGACCAGCGCTTTGCGCGGCTCTATATCCGCCTTTGCATAGCCTTTTTGATTGACCAGCAGGCGTGCGATCTTTTGCCGGTAGCGTTCGTCGTGGGTATCTTTTAAAACCTCACCGGTAATATAATCGACGGTTTCACCCAGTATGAGGTGATGACCCTTCATCGTATACACCCTAACCGATTTAAATATTGCTTTACAAACCACTGTGCTGGTATTTATATTAGCCCTCTGTGTGAAATTTCAAGGTCCCAACGTCGGATTATTGAATTTATCGATTTTTTGAATGCATAAAGTGTTTAGACGGTAAAAGGTCATTTATGTCCATCCGCGAAGAATATGAGCGGCGCGAACAAAAATTCATGGCGCCTTTCGGGTGCTTGAGCTCCCGTTCTCAAGGGCGTGCCGTTGAAGAAAAACCCTGCTCGGTTCGAACGGCTTTTCAGCTGGATCGGGACCGGATTGTCTTCTCGAATGCCTTTCGACGCTTAAAACATAAAACGCAGGTATTTCTGGCTCCGCTGGGGGATGATTACCGCACGCGTCTGACCCACACGTTGGAAGTATCGCAAATGGCAAGGGTCATGGCCCGGGCCCTGTTTCTAAACGAGGATCTGGTTGAAGCCATTGCGTTGGCGCATGATCTGGGCCACACACCCTTTGGCCACAGCGGTGAAACGGTTTTAAGGGAGATTTATTCAGCTGATTTTTCACACAACGCTCAGAGCTTGCGGGTGGTGGAGGTTTTGGAAAACAACGGAAAAGGGCTGAATCTGACTTTTGAGGTCCGTGACGGTATCTTAAAGCATTCCAAGGGCTATGGGAAAATTCTGCCGGACGATCCCGATGAGATCGCCGGCACGTATGAAGGTCGAATCGTCCGAATCGCAGACATTATGGCCTACTTGAACCACGATCTGGAGGATGCGATTCGCAGCGGTGTGATCCGGCCCGAACAGGTGCCGAATTTATGCACGGATACTCTGGGCCACACCCATTCCCAGCGGGCGGAAACCATGATTCGGTCCCTGATTGCCTGCAGCAAAGCCCAAAACGGAGAGCTGCACCTAAAAGTAGATGACAGCGTTTATGCCGCCATGACGACTCTCAGACAATTTCTTTATGAAAACGTATACCGTTCTCCCCGGGTGCATCAGAATTTTGAGAAAGCCAAAAAGATGCTGTCTGAACTGTATAGCTATTTTTTAAATCACGAAGAGA
>JASFIG010000018.1:0-24782 GCA_050122795.1 Desulfobacterales bacterium | reverse complement strand
AAAAGCGTCCACGAAATAACGGCATTCAGCCTTTAGAATCATTGATTTGCTGTAAGCGGGCGTCTGGTAGCACCAGGCGGTATCGAATTGTTCGGCGCCGCGCTGTGAAAATTTGATCAGCAGGTCGATGGCCGATCGATACAGGCTTATCGCCGCTTCTAAACTGTCGGCCTCATTTACGGCTGTCTGGAGATCACGATTTCCGAGATCCTCGATAAACACATAACCGCTAAGGGTATCCCCGTCATAAATCCGGGGCACCGGCAGGCCCTGGTTGAACAGGTGCCGGCCGATGTTGCAAAAGGCATCTGCCGCATCGGTCCTATTTTTTTCCTTCATGCCGTGATCGGCTAAAATCATCGATTTTTGATTTACTTGTAGCCGGTACCACTGCCGATCCGATCCATCGCCCTTGAGGCGCTGTTGTTGCGGCATTTTGAGATCAGCGGCGGGAAAAAAGCGTTGATGTATGCTGGATACCATGCTTTCAAATACGGCTGTCCGGTAGCGCTCAGGGGTGCCGATATCCTTCCAATAAGCGAATTTGGCGACATAGGCCCGGATTTTTTTTCCGTCTGCAATCATGCGATTGTAGGCCTCAATGCTGCTCGCAGGAATAGCATCTGATATAAAATCAAGAACGGATGGATTTAGCACCTGAATACCGGTAAAGGTCAGGGCCGGCGCCGAATGATTGTCCTGAGATGGGCTGCGGGTAAATCCGGTGATAAAACCTGCGCCATCACATGTGACGCTGTTGAACTCGGCATCATCGGTCAGCACGAGAGTTGCCGGACACGAATGCTGGCAGTGGAAATCGTAAACCCATTTGAAGTCGATCGTTGACACAATATCGGCATTTACCACCATAAAGGGTTCATCGCTCCAGAAATCGCTTACGTTTTTGATGGCACCGCCCGTGCCCAAAATACGCGGTTCATGGCGCGTCTGGATTGGAATGGCATACGCTTGCCGTGCGACAAACCCTTCGATTTGCTCGTGCAGATGATGGGTATTGATGATGATCGCGGAGCAACCGGCATCAATCAGTTTGGTGATGGTTATATCCAGAAGTGTTTTACCCGAGACGGTAAAAAGCGGTTTGGGTGTATGATCGCTGTAAGGGCGAAGTCGCGTTCCCAAGCCTGCTGCCAGGATCAGTGCTTTCATATTGCTAATTATGAAGTGCCTTTAACGACTTTTGAATGGCTTCTGTGTAGAATTTAATCTTTTCAGAATCGTCGGATCCTTTTATGCCTTTGCTGGTAAAAAAATCGACCGCATTTTTGAAACTGACTTTTGAGAGTGCTTCCGGCAGAACAATTTCATGCCCTTTATACATGCGATTTCCGGTGGAAAGAATTTTTTTGAAGCGATCCTTGGTCTTAATTGATTTCATGGTGTTGTTCTGCAAAAAGCTTAAAACAATCCAGTAGGATTCAAAGTATGTTTTTAAAAAGATGGAAAAAAGCCTGAGTTTTCGAAAACCCGATGATGTTACATTATAGGTGTCCGGTATGGTCTGATGGGGCATTAATATGGCATCATCGATGAAGGCCTTAAGGCTCTTGCGCACCTTGAATTCAGGCGATTGGTCTAAATCGTAGGCAAATTCGAATTTAAATAAATTTTGCATGAATCGGTATTCAGCATGCAGGTCGGCGGCCGAGAATTGAAAAGCGTCTTTTTCCAGTATTGCCTGGGCAGTAAAGGCTGCCGGGATAAAAAAGGAAACACAATTGTTTTTATAGTATTCCAGAGAAGGCCGTTTGGCGGCGTTGACCAGATAGTGCCTTTCAGAATGGGGTATGCTTTTGTCTTTTGAAACCGGTTCGATGAATTTGCTTTGAACAAATGCATCCAGTGCATGCTCAACGGCATGCACCTGGTCAAGGATAAGCGTATCGGCCAATTTGGCATCCTGGGTGGCCAGATGTTTTATGTAATTATCGACAATTGACATGATCTGGTCGTAAGAAAACCGCTCCCTGGAGCAGTTTAAAATTGCACCGGCGACCAATCCATAAGCCGTGACGACGGCAGACCGATTAATGGCATTGATAATGCGATAACCGAGATTACGACACAGGGCGTTTTGCTCTTTGGGTTTCATATCGGCCAGCGGGGTGCCCATCTTGTCCAGCAGATCATTCATTGATATGGGATCATGAAACTGAATATAGATTTTACCATACCGCTTTGACAAAAATTTACGGGCTTTGATAACGCCCTTGAGCGTTTCCGGTTCCTTTTTTCCTCCCTCCAATTCCTGCAAATACGCTTTTTCTTCCAGGACCCGGTCGTATCCGATGTAGATCGGGACAATGATCATGTCCTCACAGGCGCCGTTTCTAAAGGCATTCAGAAGGATGGAAAGCAGCCCCAATTTCGGCATCAATAGTTTGCCGGTGCGGCTGCGGCCGCCTTCGATAAATTGCTCGATGTTATGCCCTTCTTCCAGAAGCTTATGAATATATTCTGCAAAAACTTTAGAGTATAAAACGGCGCCGCGAAAGCTGCGCCGGATGAAAAACGCCCCCCCGCTGCGAAACAGGGGTCCCATCGGCCAAAATGACAGATTTTTGCCGGCAGCCACCAAAGGAACCGGCATATTATTATGATACAACAGGTAGGACAGGATCAGGTAATCGATATGACTCTTGTGGCAGGGAATCAGGACCAGTGGTCCTTTTAAGGCCAGTCGCTTTACTTTACTCAGGGCGTTATTATTAACCGAGACACCGTCAAACATGGTGTTAATAATCCATCCGACGATGGCTGAGAAAAACTTGATATAAGCCGGATTTAAACCGGCGGCAATTTCTTCGATGTAGGCATCCGCCTTTTTGCGAACTTCATGAATCGGGATGTTGCGGTTCTTGGAATAGGTATCCATGAATTCCTGAAACCGCTGGCCGGTTAGAATACTTTCCTTTAATTCCAGATTGGTCTTGAGAATCGGCCCGGTTATACTCTGACGATGACGGTTGAGCTGAACCAGTAAATTGCGCCGCAGCATCAACGATTGATATTCTATCGGCTGGCTTCGAATCGACTCGGACTGCAGGTAGTGTTTTAGATTGACCGGCTCGGATACCTCGACGAAGACTTTGCCGGGATTTTTGAACAGTGTAAACAGGCGCCGCAGCATGCCAGGCTTGTCTTCCGGGCCGAAAAAAATATCCGTTAAGGTGGGTATCGATCGATGAGGGTTTTTACTGAAAAACATCAGTTGCGGAACAATGTATATGGGGCGATCGGTTGATTTTTGCAATTCAATTAAATACTGAATCGGGTCTGTTTTGGCTTTAATAAAGCGACGGTAAAATCCGCGTTTACCGACCAAAGATAGCATGCCGGCTTTGTTTTTCAGCAGGGCCTGGCCGATGAACCCGCTCTTATACGGGCTGGGAAACGTGCGCCGCTGAAATAAGAAATCAATATGGGCCAGCCATATTTTTATCAGACGCGAAACCGGTTGCCAGAAATAAACCTGATAATCAAATCCGATTTGCGGGTACGGCAGATGATCTCTCTGGTAGCGGGTATAGTAAAACAGATATTCAAAATAGCTTCTAAATTTGGTTGCGTATACGACAACGGCGTCTTCTTCAATTTGCTTCAACACAGCGGTCTGGTCTTTGTCGGTTTTGATGCCGGAATAAAACAGCCGCAAAAGCAATGAGGCAAATTTTCCAAGGGAATCCGGCAGATAGCAGCTGAAATGGTTGTGCGTGCCATCGAGCAGCCTGTTTTTCCAATTGCCCGATTTTAGACCGTGTTTTGCTGCCATCAACTTACCTTTTTTCCTTTATGACGATCTGTTGCCCGTGGTTCCAAAATGAAGATAACGTTGATCGAATCAGGTTGAAGACTGACTTGCTTTACTTGGATTTTGGAGGATTGAATGTTGGAGTTCTCTAAGTTTTTGCATATTTTAAAAGATAGCGTGGACGTTAACACATAAAATTAACAAAATAAATGAAGCTTTGCAATATTTTATTGATCCGTGTTGTTTTCCTAAATATAAAATAAACTTGTGAAAATAAAAGGGTTATGTTACCAATAAATAACAAAATTCTGGTAATTTTCTCAAACTCAACTTCCCGTTCGCCCTGTTACCGAATATGAGGGATGAGCGTTTTGGGCCTGCATTTTAATGCCGGTTTTTGCATTAACGGTCAATTTTTATTTGACGCTCCAGGCGAATCATATTAATAATATTATTTTGTCCGTCGATAGGCGATCTCATCTTTGCAACCGATCTTAAGCTTTACTGAAAGGAGGTAAATTCGGATATGAAAACTTTAATTGGTGGCGCAATTGCAGCGGCACTGGGTTTAGTTGGTCTTGTTGTTTGGTGGGGACAATTTTTAATGGTTCTGGCCGGGATCGTTCCTGCGATGCTATTGCTGGGTGGCGCACTGGCTATCTACCTTGGTTTTGATGAACTCAAAGATTCCTGGAACCCGGATGAAACAGCCGAATCCTCCCCTGAAATTGGCGAAACTGAAGACGTCGAAAAATATAAAAAAGAAATCGATGATCTCAAAGAGGAGATAAAAACTCTAAAAAAGGAATAGTTGGATTTGGGTTATAAATTGATCAGAGCCCGGCCCGTCGAAATGCCGGGCTCTTTTTGTGTTAGGACCTGAATCGGATCCAGTGGTTCAGGTAAAAAAGTCAAGGGGGTTGGCATCCATGAAAACCATGGAATAGTGGAATGGTGGAAAGTTGGAATATTGGGCATCATATGCAGATGAGAGGCGAAAAATCCTAAGCCCCGCTTATATGACGCCAAATTCAGTATTCCAGGATTCCAGGATGCCAATGCCCCATGTTAGACGCATCCCATGAGGGTTA
This sequence comes from Desulfobacterales bacterium, assembly GCA_050122795.1. Lineage (GTDB taxonomy): Bacteria > Desulfobacterota > Desulfobacteria > Desulfobacterales > JAHEIW01 > JAHEIW01. Next base: position 19,919 of record JASFIG010000018.1, on the reverse strand, counting down.
AACCAGAGCACATGTGTGCATAGGGGAGCATTTACTTTTTGGATTGCTGTTTGATTGCGGATGTGGCTAAAAAATCTGCACGCTCATTGTCTTTATGGCCGGCGTGGCCTTTGACCTTGATAATTTTCACAGCTTTAAATTTTCGCATCGTTTTTTTAATTGAATCTACCAGCTCCGAATTGGCTTTGGCTTTCCAGCCAAGCGCCAAAACCCCGTACGCATAACGGCTGTCGGTAAATATCTGCACCGGAAGCGATGTACGCTTTAAAGCGCGCAATCCGGCCTGAATGGCCTTAAGTTCGGCGATATTGTTGGTTGCCAGGCCGATATATTCTGAAATTTCTTTTTCATGGTCACCAAAGCGCAAAAGCACACCAATGCCCGATGGGCCAGGATTTCCGGCCGACGCGCCGTCTGTAAAAATTTGGATTCCTTGTGAATCAACGCTTTCATTTTGCGCCATTGTTTTAGAAGGGGCTGTTGTTTTTGGCGGTTTGCTATCCAGCGGTCGAACATTGTCCTTATGAACCCAGTATTCATGTTCCTGGTCAAGCTGGTATTTGATCAAGACTTTACCGTTTTGCTCGATCGGTTTGCCGGATCGATCGACGCAAAGCCAGACCTTGTTTTTTTTAAAACGCATGCGCTTCCATTCGGTTTTATCAGAATTCACTTTATCACCCACCCATTCGGTGTTTGCCCCAAACAGTGGCCGGGTATACATCACAAGGTTTTGAGGTTAAATCTTGAGCCGCTTGCTGCTGGCGGCTGGTTTCTGGACACTGGTTTTTGTCCCGGCGCTGAGACGCTCGCTCCTAGCCTAATAATAAACGGTTGGAGAACAGCCGAGGACGAGGACGAGTAGGAGGACGAGTACGATAGAGCGCATCTTTCGTCCTCGTCGTCGTCCTCGTACTCGTCCTCGAAAATTCACACCATCCGCAACTCATAACTCCTAACCCGCATCGCGCAACCCTGAACCTCTGAACCCTGAACCTTTTATTAATATAGGTGAACCCCCCGACTGATCTCGCAAAACTCAGCAAGCCCGCTTTGCCAGGATTCGGCCAGCCTATCGATTGGATCCATGTTTTCAAGGCGTTTACGGATTTGACGATCTCCGATGATTAAGTCGATCGGCAATTGCCGGGTTTCGTACTCATACGGTGGCGGTGTCCATTCAAATTCTTTTTTGTGGTGACAGATGATTGCCTGCAGCAAACGCAGGCTGGTTTCGTATGGCCGGTATTGCTGCGGGTCGGTGATATGAATTTGAAATCCCCGGCACGGCTGCATTTGCCACTTGTTGGCGATGGGCTCGAAAAGAACCGGTCTTAGAACAGCGCCCGGAATTGAATCGTCGGCAATGCTGGCAACAATTTTTTCAAGGTTTAGGTAAGGTGCGCCAAATAGCTCAAAAGGCTGGGTGGTTCCCCGACCTTCAGAAACATTGGTACCCTCCCATAGAACCTGTCCCGGATACACCATGGTAGAAACAGGGGTGGGCAGATTGGGTGAGGGCGCCACCCAGGGAAGCCCCGTCTGCTTTAAAAACATCGACCTTCGCCAGCCTTTCATAGGAATGATCTCTAAATCGCAGCCGATTTTAAAATGCTCATTGAATAGCTTTGCCAGCTCTCCGATGGTGAGACCGTGCCGCATGGGCAGCGCATAGCGTCCCACAAATGAACGGTAATCTGGCTGCAGACAATTGCCTTCAACCGTTTGCCCGTTGATCGGATTGGGTCGATCAAGGACCACCACCTTTTTGTTCAGCGCTCTGGCAGCTTCGAGACAATAGGAGAGTGTGTATATGAAGGTATAAACACGGGTACCGACGTCCTGCAGGTCGACGAGAAGCACATCAATAGAGTCAAGCATTGATGGGGTGGGTTTTCGCGTTTCTGCATAAAGGCTGTAGACCGGCAAATTCAAGACCGGATCAACCCCATCTGCGGATTCGATCATGTTATCCTGTTTTTCGGCATAAAAACCGTGTTGGGGTGAATACAGCGCTTTGAGTTTATCCGCAAAGCGTTGCTGGATCAGCAGGCGGGCGTGACTGAATTTGCTATCCACGGACGCCGGATTACACAAAAGTCCCAGTCGGGTATCTGTCACCCATTTGGGCGGCGATTCCAAAAAATGTTCAAGTCCGGTTTGTACAGTTGCCAAAAGGCACTCCTTTTCCTAAATATCATTTATCGAAGGGATAACCATAATATTCTATATCGGTCACGTTATTTTCTTCAAGACGCTATGATCAGCAGGTTGCCTGTGGCCTGATATTTGGGATTATATCAACTAATTGATAGACTAAAAAAATGTTGCCAATCATTCCAAATATCAGACCACTGCGTAATATGAAACCAACTTTTACGCATAGCGCCTTTCAGAAAACAACATGAACTCATCTCCGCGTTGTTGCCAGGCATCTCCTCTTTGTTATCCGTTATTCGTTAATCGTTATTAGAAATGAAATCGATGATACACAATATGCCAGGGCGTTACGCCGAATTGATAAGCTTTTAACAAATAACAAATAACCAATAACCAATAACCAATCAAGTGAAAAAGCTTGACATTACAGGCTATAATTCTTACAAAAGCAGGCTATTTTAGCTTTCGCCGTTTGGACCGGTGCGTCGACCAACGGGCAATGTGAGCCCATGATATGATCATCCGGTCCGAATGCCGGTCCACGCAGAAACCATTACACCCGGCATGAGCCCCTGGCGCTCAGCCAGATACTTGAGCGGATGACCCTTGGAAATCGAACTAAAAGGTGTGGTCGTTATCGTCGGCAATTACGGCAGCGGAAAGACCGAAGTGGCCATTAACCTGGCGGCACACCAAAAACGCGCCGGAATGGATGTTCGGATTGCCGATCTGGATGTGGTCAATCCCTATTTTCGCACGCGAGAAGCCAAAGGGTCGCTCACAAACCTGGGAATCGAAGTGATTCTGCCGCCGGAGCAATACCTGCAGGCGGACCTTCCGATTCTAAGCCCAAGGGTGGCCGGGATGATCCGCAAACCCGGTCAACTGACGCTGCTGGATGTCGGTGGCGATGACGTGGGTGCGACCATTCTGGCGGCACTTGGGAACGAGTTAAATAAAATATCACCCCGGGTTCTGCAGGTTGTCAATCCGTTAAGGCCATTTACCGAAACCCGCGAAGGATGCCTCAAAATTCGGGATGCGATTGAGACAGCCGCCAAGCTGGCGGTTAGCGGCATTATCGGCAATGCCAATCTCATTGACGAAACCGTGCCTGAAGACATTTATGACGGCTACTCATTTGTGCGCGACCTGTGTGAACACAGCGGGTTGCCCCTTGAGTTTATTACCGTCAGCCGGCCACTCATGCCGTCTGTCGATCTTCAGCGCTTTGCATGCCCCGTGCTGCCCATCGATCGGCAACTGGTTCCGCCCTGGCAAAAGCGCGTTGAATTCGGCCGGCCAGGTGCATCTGAATGATGGTTGCGATTTGACACGTGCGGCGCTATGATAGGTCGGTGAAATATTCGTATTGATAAAGGGTACGAAGATGTAAACAGGTTTTAATTCCATTTGTTGAGCTGTCTTCCTCGTGAACTTCGTTTTATAAATGAATATGTATTCCACTACCAGACAATATACCCGTTAGCGTAAATAGTTCAAAGGAGTTGCAATACATGGCATATGAGCATTCAGTTGATAACAATCGATGCAAGGGGTGCGGATTGTGTGTAACCGTATGCCCTAAAAATGTTCTTGAGATTTCCAATAAGGTCAACGCGAAAGGCTATTTCCCGGCATATCAGGAACGTCCTGAAGACTGCATTTTCTGTGCGCTGTGCTGCACCATGTGTCCGGATGTCGCCATAACCATCCGTGAAATAGAGGAGGAGGCGGCAAGCAAAAGCTAAAGTGTGTGCCATCCTGACTTTTCATTTATCTTCGTGCAAGGCTCAGGAACAATAAATCGGAGGAACATGAACCATGGGAAAAGTTTTGATGAAAGGCAACGAGGCTATTGGGGAGGCCGCCATCCGGGCCGGCTGTTTGAATTATTTTGCCTATCCAATCACGCCCCAATCTGAAGTTGCTGAATATTTATCGCGCCGTCTGCCCGAAGAAGGTGGGACTTTTTTGCAGGGTGAGAGCGAAGTTGCGGTATCCTACATGATCTTTGGTGCGGCCGCCTGTGGGGAGCGCGTTTTTACGACCTCTTCCAGCCCGGGCATCAGCCTGATGAGTGAAGGCATCAGCTACATCACAGCCGCACAGTGCCCGGCCGTGTTTGTCAATATCATGCGCGGCGGTCCTGGATTGGGTGGAATCTTGCCTTCCCAGGCCGATTATATGCAATCGGTAAAAGGGGGCGGGCATGGTGATTACAAGCTGCTGGTCATGGCACCGGCCAGTGTCCAGGAAGCCGTTGACATGATGATGAGCGCCTTTGCGCTGGCCGAAAAATACCGCAACCCGGTCATGATTCTGGGCGACGGACTCATCGGTCAGATGATGGAACCGGTCGAATTTCCAGACGCCCTTAAAGCCAAACCTTCCAATAAAGATGAATGGGCAACCAACGGCATGGCCACCCGCAACAGTGACCGGCGGAACCTGGTTAAAACCCTCTATCTGGATCCAGAGGAACTCAATGCCCACAATTTGATGCTGCGCGCCAAATATGATCAGATGGAAAAAGAAGAGGTTCGCTATGAGGCCTACAATGTTGATGATGCGTATAACCTGCTCATTGTCAGTTACGGCACCATGAGTCGCGTTTGCCGCACTGCCATTGACAATTTGAAAGATGAGGGTGTTGAAATCGGCATGATTCGGCCGCAGACCCTCTTTCCATTTCCCAAAACCGCCATTTACGATGCAGCCGGTAAAAAAAGCTGCCGGGCGGTACTGTGCGTTGAAATGTGCATGGGACAAATGGTGGAGGATGTGGAGCGCAGTGTTTCCGGACAACGGCCGGTGCACTGGTACGGTAAATGCGGTGGTGAGGTTCCCACACCCGAGGAAGTCACAGAGGAGATTCGTAAATTGGTCGAATAGTTAGCAGGAGAAAAGAAATGGGAAAAGCATTTCAGAAACCAGAGGCTCTGGCCGAAACAATCACGCACTATTGCCCGGGATGCACCCACGGGGTTGCCCACAGGCTTGTCGCAGAAGTTATCGACGAGCTCGGCGTCCGCGGCAAGACCGTTGGCATCGCTCCGGTGGGCTGCGCTGTGTTGATGTATAACTATTTTACGTTTGATTTTCAGGAGGCAGCCCATGGCCGCGCACCGGCAATGGCTACCGGTATCAAGCGCGTTCGACCGGATCTGGTTGTATTTACCTACCAGGGGGACGGGGATCTGGCGAGCATCGGGATGAGTGAGATCGTGCATGCGGCCAACCGCGGCGAAAAATTTACCGTCATCTTTATAAACAACGCGGTTTATGGAATGACGGGGGGTCAGATGGCGCCGACCACAATGCCGGATCAGCGGACAACGACTTCACCCTTCGGCCGCAAGGTTCTGGATACCGGCATGCCGGTCAAGATGGCCGAAATGCTGGCGGCGCTTCAAACACCGGCCTATATTACCCGTCAGACGCTTTTAAGCCCGAAATATATCAACAAAGCCAAGAAAGCAATCAAGCAAGCCTTCAGTTATCAAATTGAAAACACCTGTTTTAGTTTTGTTGAATTGGTCAGCACCTGTCCGACAAACTGGGGCATGACCCCGTTGGATGCCATCAAATGGGCTGAAGAAAAAATGCTGCCCTATTATTCGCTGGGCGTCTTTAAAACGCCTGAAGATGGAAATGAGGTGCAAGCACAGGAAAGCTCGCGGTAAGGCAACAGCAGACGGCAGTCAACCATGAGCGCTAGCATGAAAATTGTCTTTGCAATTTGCGACTCAGCGTAATCGAACAACCTCATGTACTTGTGCTTTAGTAACGGATTTCTGCTGCCTGCGAAACAGGGGAGGTAACATGCAAAACGAAGTCCAATTTGCCGGGTTTGGCGGCCAGGGGATTATGTTAATGGGCCAGATTCTGGCAGAAGCTGCCATGCAACAGGGGTATGAGGTTGTCTGGATTCCCTCTTACGGCCCGGAAATGCGGGGTGGAACCGCTTATTGCACAGTGGTAACCAGTGACCGGCCCATTGGCTCGCCGATTATTCGATATCCCAGGCATCTTGTGGCGATGAATCGACCTTCTCTTGAGAAGTTTGCACCGGCCGTCAAAACCGGTGGCACGATCTTAATTAACAGCTCCATGATATCAATTGATGCCGGCCGGGATGACGTCGATGTTATTAAGGTTCCTATCATTGAAATCGCCAAGGAGCTTGGAAATGTGAAAACTGCCAATATCGTAGCTCTGGCAGCATTTGTCAGTCGCACCCGGGTAGTTGATTTTGAACTGTTGCGGGAATCGGTGAAGGCAAAATTCGCCCGAAAAGAAAAGCTGATTCCCCTTAACATGAAGGCGCTTGATGCCGGCAAAAAAGCCGCATCGGCGACTTCGTAATGCGTGAAAATTAAAACTACCACGAAAGCACGAAATGACGAAAACACGAAGGCTACACATATTTCGTGTTTTCATATTTTCGTGATTTCGTGGTCATTTTTTAAATGTTGGTTGTAACGCGATAATGATTAAACCTGTAACGTGCAGCACGAAGAAATGAAACTCAATATACCCGATTACATATCAGCGATTAAACCGTACGTGCCCGGTAAGCCCATAGACGCCGTACAACGCGAATATGGGATCGAAAATTCCATTAAACTGGCCTCCAATGAAAATCCGCTGGGCCCATCGCCCATGGCTGTAGATGCCATACGGCAGGCACTGGATAATCTGCACCGTTATCCGGATGCCGGCGGTTACCATCTGATCCGGGCGATTGCTGAAAAATTTGATATCGATCCCGCCAACATTGTGCTGGGCAATGGATCCGATGATATCATCGCTTTGCTGGTCAGTGTTTTGCTAAGACCGTCCGACGAGGTGATTTTGCCGCAACCGTCCTTCCTTTTTTACGAGATCGCCCTCCGCAGTCTGGGCGCGCAACCGGTTTGGGTGCCTTTGCAGGCGTTCAAAACCGACTTGGCGGCAATGGTTGCAAAAATAAGTTCTAAAACCCGCATGATCTTTTTAAATGTGCCGCACAATCCTGCCGGCACCATTATTTCAAAATCAGAATTTGAAAATTTTATTGCTCAAATACCGCCCGACGTCGTCACGGTGCTAGATGAGGCCTATATTGAGTTTGTCAAAGATCCCGATTGCACCAACAGTTTTGATTTTCTAACCGGCGATAAAGCGATTGTGGGCATGCGCACATTTTCCAAGGCGTACGGCCTAGCAGGACTCCGTGTCGGTTACGGCGCAATGCCGCCTGTCCTGGCCGAACTGCTCCACAGGGTCAGACAGCCGTTTAATGTAAATGTGCTTGCTCAGGTGGCTGCGACTGCGGCTCTGCAAGACTCAGATTTTTTGCAAAAAACGCTGCAATTGGTCCACAGCGAACGTGAACTCATGTATTCGGCCCTCGACGATCTCGATCTGCCTTATATCCGCTCAGAGGCCAATTTTTTTATGATAGATGTCGGCAGCCGCGGGAAATCAGCGAATGATGTTTTTAAAAAACTTCTGCCCCTGGGGGTCATCGTGCGATCGATGGCATCTTATGGATACCCGCAGCATATGCGTGTCAATATTGGAAAACCTGAAGAAAATATCCGATTTTTGGAGGCGCTCGAGCAGGTTCTATAAAGGTTCAAAGGTTCAGCGTTCAACGGTTCAGGGTTACGGGTTGCGTGTTGCGAGTGGTATGAGTTTTCAAGGACGAGTACGAGGACGACGACGAAAGATGTGCTATCGTACTCGTCCTCGTCTGTTCTCCAACTGTGCATTATTAGGCCAGGAGCAGGTGTCTTTGCACCGAGACGAAAACCAGATACCAGCAGCCAGAAGCCATCATGTGTTAACGCTGAACGCAGAACCCTGAGCTCAGAACCAGTGATATTATGAGGAAGCTATTGATTACAATAGACGGACCGGCCGGTGCCGGTAAAACCAGTGTTAGTCGTGCACTTGCGGCTCGATTGGGATATCGGTATATCGATACCGGTGCCCTTTATCGCGGTGTTGCCTATGAAGTCAAACGCCAGGGGATCGATCCTGAAAGCGAGGCAGATCTGACCGCGCTGTGCGACCGGCTTCAACTCGCGTTTAAACAAAAAGGCGACGCGCTTCGGCTTTATTCCGGAAGCACCGACATTTCCAATCATATTCGCACGCCCGAAATCAGCATGCTTGCATCCGCCGTTTCAGCAAAACCAGTGGTTCGAAAGTATCTTTTAGATGTTCAAAAGGATATCGGACGTCAGAAAGCGGCTGTTTTTGAGGGTCGGGATATGGGGACCGTCGTGTTTCCGAAAGCGGACGTTAAATTTTTTCTGGACGCATCTTCTCGGACCCGTGCCCGGCGTCGTTATGATGAAATCAGATCCAGGTCCGATCAGTCGCTGAAGCAGGTTGAAAAGGATATGCAACGCCGCGATCGAAATGACAGCACGCGAAGCCTGGCACCGCTCAAGCCTGCAGATGACGCATTTTTAATTGATTCCACAGACTTATCCATAGAGGAAGTTGTAGAGTCAATGCTGTTGCATATCGCCCGGTTGAAGGGGTAACGGCATTTAATTTGCCCTGTTTTTTTTCTAAGGCATAACAGCTGGTGATTTCTTAAAAAAATTAAAATTAAGGATTGCTTTTTTTCCTCATTCTGTTAGACATATGGGGTTGTACCGTCGATAGGGCGGATTAATAAAATAGGCTAAGGGGGATTAATTTTTCATGACTGACGAAACCAACAAGGATGAAACCAAAAATGAAGTACAAGCTGAGCCGACCGCTGATAGCGCAGGCGCACCGCCGGATTCCGGCCATCAACCGCCAGCTGATGCGCGCGATGCAGGCGAATCATTAAAGGAATCATCCGAAGACAGCACAACAGAACCGGTGGAAAGTATGGCAAGCGTGATGGACATGTATGAAGAAAGTTTCAAGCGTTTTGCCGAAGGTGAAGTGGTCACCGGCCGGATTATTTCAATTGACAAGGATCATGTTCTGATCGACATCGGTTACAAGTCTGAAGGTCAGGTAAGAATCGAAGAATTCATGGATGAAAAAGGAGAGGTCACCGCCAAGATCGGTGATGTCATCGAAGTTATGGTTGAATGGTGGGACGATGAGGATGAGCGTGTCCTGCTGTCTAAAGATAAAGCAGCCAATATCAAGGTCTGGGAGGCGATTAAAACATCCTACGATGAAGAAGGCACTGTTAAAGGAACGATCACCAACCGGGTTAAAGGCGGGTTTTCGGTCGACATTGGCGTTCCGGCTTTTTTGCCCGGATCCCAGGCGGATCTGCGACCGATTCGAAATCTGGATGAGATGGTCGGCAAAGAATTTGATTTTAAAATTCTAAAATACAATCGCAAGCGCAGCAATATCGTTCTTTCCCGTCGGGCCATTCTTGAAAAAGAACTGGAGAAAAAACGCTCAGAAACACTGGCGACGATTGCCGAAGGCAAGGTTGTTGATGGCGTTGTTAAAAATATTACTGAATACGGCGTGTTTGTGGATCTGGGCGGCCTTGACGGCCTGCTGCACATTACCGATATTTCATGGGGCCGGGTGAAGCATCCCTCAGAGCTTTTTTCAATTGGAGACCCCATTACGGTTAAAATTCTGAATCTCGACCTGGAAAACGAAAGGGTCTCACTGGGGATGAAACAACTCAATGAAGACCCATGGACCACCGCTGCCGAAAAATATGCGGTCGGTTCACGCGTGACCGGCAAGGTCGTCAGCCTGACGGATTACGGTGCATTTGTCGAACTTGAAGAGGGCATCGAGGGCCTGATCCATGTTTCTGAGATGTCATGGACGCGCAAAATTAGACATCCGTCCAAGGTTGTTTCCGTCGGTGAAGCAGTGGAAGCGGTGGTGCTGGATATCAAGCCCGATAGCCGCAGGATTTCTTTAGGCATGAAACAGGTCGTACCCAACCCCTGGGATGTGATCAGCGAAAAATATCCGATTGGCACGACCATTGAAGGGAAAATAAAGAATATCACTGACTTCGGCTTATTTATCGGTATCGATGAAGGCATCGATGGACTGGTTCACATCTCCGATATTTCCTGGACAAAAAGAATCAAACATCCTTCGGAGTTGTATCAGAAAGGGGATGTCGTACAGGCTATCGTACTGGATATCGAAAAAGACAACGAGCGCTTTTCGCTCGGCATCAAACAGTTGCAGGATGATCCGTGGGCAAGTGTTGCCGAAAGGTACAAAGTCGGTAAGGAAATAACCGGAACCGTCACCAACCTGACGGATTTTGGTATATTTGTTGAACTGGAAGAAGGCATTGAAGGGCTGGTTCACGTATCCGAAATCAGCAAAGAAAAAATCAAGACGCCTATGGAAAAATTTAAAATTGGCGATGTGATCACCGCGCGGGTGATGAACATCAACAGCGATGAAAGGCGTATCGGGCTGTCGATTAAGCGTATGGAAATCGAAGACGAACAAAATCTGCTCAGCGAATATGTGAACAATATGGGGCCGGCCACTTCAAGCTTTGGAGAGATTTTACGCGAGAATTTGCAGGAAAAGCTTAACGAAGACTAAAAAGCTATTTATAAAATGCATCTAACGCCCAAGGGCTGTGTTAAAAACCGATTCAAAATGCTCGAATACCAATGTGTATGCTTCACTTTTGAATCGGTTTTCGCCTTGCCCTTGGGGGTGATCACCTATTTTTAAGATGGGTTTTTTATAAAAATCTCCGTCACTACAGGATTTAATGGATATTCGGGCAAGGTTTGCGTAAGAACTCACTGCAAAACTACCCGAGTAGAGTAGCGGAGATTTTTTTTATTCAAAAATGCTGACATCTCCCGCCCCCTTGCGGATAACCTCCGGAACGTCATCGATCAAAGAAATGACGCTTGATGGCAGCCCCGGCGCGATATCCCCGTCGATGACCAAATCAATGCGGTTTCTAAAAACGTCGTGGATCAAAGAGGCGTCGTTTACCATGCTGCCGTCGGGCATTGTTGCACTGGTGGTGATGATGGGATTACCCAGACGCTTGACCAGTTCCAGGCATATTTTATGATCCGGCACGCGGATGCCGGCTGTCTTGCGTTTGGTCAGCATGATCTTGGGAACCAGTTTGGAACCCTCCAGTATGAAAGTGTAAGGGCCCGGCAATAATCGTCGCATGGTCTTATACGCATAATTAGACACCTTGGCATAATGGCTGATGTTTTTAAGATCAGAGCAAATAAAACTGAAGGGTTTGTTTTTATTTCTCTGTTTCAGCTGGTAAATTTTTTCGATGGCTTTTTTGTTGAGGATATCACAGCCGATGCCGTAAATGGTGTCGGTCGGATAAACGACGATACCTCCTTTTGTCAAAATATCCACCGCTTTTTGTATGAGTCGAGCCTGGGGATTCAGGGGATTTATTTTAATCAGCATTATGTGCGACTTTATCTGTTGTAAGTTTAAAAGTTTTCCCTCTTTTATAAATAAATAGTATTCATTCCTTTGGGTTGGCCGATTGCCCTGTTGAGCCGGTTGAGCCCGAATAATGCTAAGGCGTCTACCTATATATGCTTACCGGCGAACGGGCTAATCCCGTTTCACGAGGACCTTCAGCGGGCAACGGTCTCAAACAATCAATTGTAAATGCGTACAGGACATTGCTTTTATTATGCCGCCGGGCTTATTGTCAAGGCAGCAAATAAAAGGATTGCCAAAGCGCATGGGTTCTGCTATTCGGATGCCTAACTATTTTAGCGGAGGAACTGCATGCCCAAAATACCGCCGGAAGAGGCTTATTCCTTTGATGATGTTCTGCTTATTCCAAATTATTCCGATGTGTTACCGAAGGATGTCAATGTCAGCACCCGTCTGACGCGCAACATTAATCTGAACATTCCGATTGTCAGCGCGGCCATGGATACTGTAACCGAAGCAGACACGGCCATCAGCATCGCTCGTGAAGGCGGCATGGGTTTCATACACCGCAATATGAGCGTCGAAAGCCAGGCCATGGAGGTCGACAAAGTCAAAAAATCTGAAAGCGGCATGATTGTCGATCCGGTCACCATAAATCCCGAGCAGAAAGTAGGCGAAGTGCTCAAGTTAATGGAAACATATCGCATTTCCGGGGTCCCGGTGACCAAAGGTGACCAGCTGGTTGGGATTGTGACCAACAGGGACTTGCGCTTTGAGACCGATCTTGAAAAAATTGTGTCTGATGTAATGACAAAGGATAACCTGGTAACCGTATCGGAAGGCATCAGCCTGGAAGAATCCAAAAAGCTGCTGCATCGGCATCGCATCGAAAAGCTGCTGGTCGTCGATCCCAACGGGCGGCTGACCGGACTAATCACCATAAAAGATATTGAGAAATTAAAAAAGTATCCCAATGCATGCAAAGATCGGCTGGGTCGGCTGCGAGTCGGCGCTGCCGTGGGGGTGGGGCCGGACATGGAAGAGCGCGCAGCAGCGCTATTGGGCTCCGGTGCGGATGTCATTTTGATTGATACCTCGCACGGGCATACCGAAAATGTGCTGAATGCTGTCGAGAAACTGAAGGGTAATCATAACGACATTGAGCTGATCGCCGGCAACGTGGGCTCAGCCAAAGGCGCGGAAGATTTGATCAGCGCCGGTGTCGATGGGGTCAAAATCGGAATCGGCCCAGGGTCCATCTGCACCACCCGAATCGTGGCCGGAATCGGCGTGCCGCAATTTACCGCCATACAGAATTGCCGGGCTGTAGGTGCCAAAAGCGGCGTGCCTTTGATTGCCGACGGCGGCATCCGTTTTTCCGGCGATATTACCAAAGCGATCGGCGCCGGTGCGCATGCCATAATGATCGGGGGCCTTTTTGCCGGCACCGAGGAAACGCCCGGGGAGCAGATTTTTTTTCAGGGCCGCAGCTATAAAGTCTACCGCGGCATGGGCTCCATCGAAGCCATGAAAAAAGGAAGCAAGGACCGCTACTATCAATCCGAAAAAGCGGAAGAGGACAAGCTGGTCCCTGAAGGCATTGTCGGCCGGGTTCCTTACCGGGGGTCCCTTTCCGCAACCATTTTCCAACTGGTGGGCGGATTAAAGGCCGGTATGGGCTATGTCGGCTGCCGCACGCTGGATGAGCTGCGCGAAAAAGCGCGCTTTGTGAAAGTCAGCGCTGCGGGAATGCGTGAAAGCCATGTTCATGATGTGATTATCACCAAGGAGGCGCCCAACTATTCCCTTGAGTAAAAGCGATCTCAAAAAGTTGAGCCCGTTACCGGTTAGCGCCTTGTTCTGTTTACCGGTTATGAATGAATTTCAATAACATCACATCTTAAACGGGCTCAACGGGCTTAACCGGCAACCGGCCAACCTGATTGAGAGTTTATCCCGAAAGTGCGCGTTTTGTGCTATTTTTAAGCGCTTATTGCCCAAAAAATTCGACATAAATAGAGCATCGCAAAAAAAATTCAGCTATGATATATATAATGACGCCTTGCCCAATTGCCCTCACAATTTTTTGATCCAGGTTTAGCTTGAATTTTATCCACAATCAATCTTGAAACGGAACGTTCATGACTGAAGCCATACCTGATTTTGTGCATTTGCATGTTCACACCCAGTACAGTCTTCTGGACGGAGCCATCCGCATCGATGATCTTTTGCGCCGTGCTGCCGAATTCGACATGAAAGCGGTCAGTGTTACCGACCACGGGACCATGTTTGGCGCGGTTGAATTTTTTCAAAAGGCCAGCGCAGCCGGTATCAAGCCCATCATCGGCTGTGAGATTTATGTGGCCCCCCGAACGCGTTATGATAAGACGCCGCTGGACAACAAGGACCTTTCGCATTTAATTTTGCTGGCCAGGGATGAAGAAGGCTACCGCAACCTGTGCAAGCTGGCGACCACCGCGCAGCTTGAAGGTTTTTATTACAGACCGCGCATTGACAAGCAGATACTTAAAGAATACAGCCGGGGTTTGATCGGGTTGACCGCCTGCCTGCATGGTGAGATTCCACGTCAAATCAAGCAGGGAAATATCAATCAGGCTGAAGAAGTGGCGCGCGAATACAATTCCATTTTCGGTGAAAACAATTTTTTTCTGGAAGTGCAAAACAACGGCATTGCAGAGCAGGAACAGGTCAATGAGGCCCTGCTGGACATCAGCCAGCGTTTGTCGATTCCGCTGGTAGCCAGCAATGATTGCCATTATCTGGACAAAACAGACGTCAGGGCCCACGATGTCCTGTTGTGCATTCAAACCGGCAAAACCGTCGAGGATAGCGAGCGCTTCAAGTTCCGGACCGATGAGCTCTATTTTAAATCGAAAGCTGAAATGTACGCCGCCTTCAAAGACTACCCCGGGGCACTCAGCAATACGGTGGACATTGCTGAGAGGTGCAACATCAGCTTTGATTTCAATACCTATCATTTCCCCCGGTTTGCCGATCCGTCCGGTTTGGATACCGACATGCTCTTCACCCAAAAGGTTCAGCAGGGCTTTGAGCTGCGGATGCAGCGCATCATAGATAAGAATCCGCAGATTGATGAAAGTGTATATCGGGAGCGCCTGACCTACGAGATGTCGGTCATACAGAATATGGGCTTTTCGGGCTATTTCCTGATTGTGGCTGATTTTATCCGTTACGCCAAAGAAAATAACATTCCCGTCGGTCCCGGCCGGGGTTCGGCAGCAGGCAGCCTGGTGGCTTATAGCCTGGGTATCACCGACCTGGACCCGATTGCTCACGGGCTGATTTTTGAGCGCTTTTTAAATCCGGCTCGCAAAAGCATGCCGGATATCGATGTCGATTTTTGCATCGACGGTCGAGAAGATGTCTATAAATATGTTGTTGATAAATACGGGGGCGGGGACTACGTTGCCCAGATCATTACATTTGGAAAGCTGAAAACCCGGGCCGTCATTCGGGATGTCGGAAGGGCCCTCAATATCCCCTTGGCCGAGGTGGATACCATCGCCAAAATGGTGCCTGATATTTTAAATATTCGTCTGGACGAGGCCCTGGAGCGGGAACCGCGCCTGCTCGAGCTGGCGCGCCAAAAGCCCGAAATCGATGAGCTCATCAATATCTGCCGGGTGCTTGAAGGCCTTCCGCGGCACGCGTCGACGCATGCCGCCGGGGTGGTGATCGCCGATCAGCCTTTAGTCAATTACATGCCGCTTTACCGCGGGAAAAAGGGTGAAGTCGTAACGCAGTACGATATGAAGATCGTCGAGAAAATCGGACTGGTAAAGTTCGACTTTTTAGGCCTTCGCAACCTGACAGTGATTGCCAACACCCTTGACCTCATAGCCGCCCAGGGCCAGATCCCGCCGGATTTAGACAATATCGAATTGACCGATGCCGCCACGTATCGCCTGCTGTCTGCCGGTGACACTACCGGCGTGTTTCAGCTTGAGAGCTCAGGCATGAAGGATTTGCTGGTGCGGCTCAAACCGGAGACCTTTGACGATGTGATCGCGCTTGTGGCGCTCTACCGTCCGGGGCCGATGGAAAGCGGCATGATAGATGATTATGTAGCCTGCAAACACGGCCGCAAGAAGGTAGAGTATCTGCTGCCGCAGCTGGAACCGATATTAAAAGAAACCTATGGCGTTATTGTCTATCAGGAACAGGTCATGAAAATTGCCAGTGATCTGGCCAATTATTCCATGGCGGAAGCCGATGACCTGCGCAAGGCAATGGGAAAGAAGATCCCGGCGATCATGGCCAAGCACCGTGAGCGATTTGTGAACGGCAGCGCTCAAAGCGAAATTCCTGCCGAGCAGGCCGCGCCGATCTTCAGTTTGATGGAAAAATTCGGCGGCTATGGATTCAATAAATCCCACAGTGCCGCCTATGCGCTGATTGCCTATCAAACGGCCTACCTCAAGGCGCATTACCCGGTCGAATTCATGGCCTCATTGCTGACCAGTGAAATGCATTCCACCGATGGGGTGGTCAAATATATTGTCGAGTGCCGCAATCATAATATTGCGGTCCTGCCGCCGGACATCAATTACAGCCAGACAGCCTTTACGGTTGATGGCGACAAAATCCGATTTGGTCTGGTGGCCGTTAAGAATGTGGGTGAAGCTGCCATCGAAGCGATCGTCGAATCCCGCCAAGACGGCGCCTTCAATTCACTGTTTGATTTTTGTGAACGGGTGGATCTAAAAAAAGTAAACAAGCGCGTCATCGAATCGCTCATCAAATGTGGCGCTTTTGATTCCACCGGTGCCAAACGCTCTCAAATGATAGCGGCTCTGGAAGATGCTCTGGATTACGGTCAACGGGTGCAAAAGGAGCGGTTGGATCCGCAGATCGGATTGTTTGACGGTGCCGTCAATCCGCAGGTCATCAACGCACCGGCTTTGCCGGACATCGAGGAATGGTCTGAAAATCAGCGTCTGGCATTTGAAAAAGAATCACTCGGGTTTTACGTCAGTGGGCATCCCCTCAAACGCCATGCGGAATTGCTGGACAAATTTACCAATGCGAATGCGATTTCAATTAAAGAGCTCAAAAACGGCAATGCCGTTCGAATTGGCGGGCTGGTTCGCAGCATCAAGATAATCAAGACGAAAAGAGGGGATTTGATGGCATTTGTGACCATTGAAGACTTACATGGTGCGGTCGAGGCCACGGTTTTCTCTCGCGTGTACACCAGCGTAAGTGACCTGCTGGTTGAGGATAGCGCCATTTTTATTCAGGGCCAGGTTCAAAAAGACGAGCAGTCTGTAAAGATACTGGCTGAAAAAGTGGTTGCCATGGAAAAAGCGGAAGAGACCTGGACAGCCAGCATTCATTTTAACATCGAAATGTCCCGCACCGATCGCGAGGCACTTGTCAGCCTTCATAAGATATTAAAAAAGCACACGGGCAACTGCAAGGCATATCTGCATTTGCGCAGCGCAGACAATTCCGATGCGATTATTGCGCTGCCCAGTTCGATGCGGCTCAAGTCCGGCGGCGCTTTGATGCGGGACGTCAATGAATTGCTGGGGTACAATGCGGTTGAAACCCTGTGCATGTCTGCCAAAACAGAGCCCAGACCCAATAATTATCGTTCCGGTTGGTTCAATAAGCGCTGATAGTGCCAGGCGCAGACACAGGCAGAATCCAATCGATAGGATTTTACCCCGACAGCACGAAAAGATGAAAACACGAAAAAAGAAAAAATGTCGTGCTTTATAAATTTCGTGTCTTCGTGGTTGTTTTTTTGTAATTTATAGAAACATCATTTTCAAAAAGGAGGTAAATGTTTCGGGGTATGAATGACATCGACCTGAATGTCTATTCGATTTTGCTGGCGGGAGGAACCGGCACGCGGCTTTGGCCAGTTTCGCGAGCATTGTATCCCAAACAGCTGGTGAAATTTATTGGAGAAGACTCTCTGCTCCAGAGCACCATTAAGCGCTTGCCGCCGGTGCTCGATACAGCGTATATCAGGGTTGTATGCGGTCAGCAGCATTTCCATGAAACGGCCAAACACATTGAGAACCTTGGCCTCAAAGCGGAAGACAAGCTGATTTGTGAGCCCAGCGGCCGCAACACAGCCCCTGCGATCTTGTTAGCCGCACTTCATGTTCTGGCATCGGAACAAGATGCGATTTTATGTGTCTTCCCGGCCGATCACGTCATTCAAGATCTGGATGCCTTCCATGATCGCCTTAAAGCTGCCATTGCACTGGCCGGTAGCGGATCTATCGTTACATTCGGTATCCAGCCAACATATCCCGAAACCGGGTACGGATATGTCGAAGGTGGGAAAAAAGCGTCCCAGGGCGCTCTTGCGCTCAAACGGTTTGTTGAAAAGCCCGACCTGGCCACCGCCCAAAAATACATTAAGGCAGGCAATTTTTTCTGGAACAGCGGCATGTTTGCCTTCAAAGCCTCTATCATTATGGCTGAATTTAAAGCCCACCAGCCTGAACTGCTCGGCAAAATGCAGGCTCTATTCGAAGATGGCACATCCATCCGAAAGGAAGATTACGATCAACTGGATAATATTTCCATTGATTATGCCATCATGGAAAAAACCGCCAGAGGCGCTGTGCTGCCCTCTGATTTTGGCTGGAGCGACATTGGTTCCTGGAAATCGTTGTATGATTTTCTGGAAAAAGATGCCGATAATAACGTTATCGATGGAGACGTCATGGTGCAAAATACCCGCAGCAGTCTGATTTTGGGCCACGATCGTCTGATCGCTGCCAATCGCCTGCAGGACATGGTCGTCGTGGAAACGGCAGATTCGGTCTTTGTTTCCGACCTTGAGAACAGCCGGGATGTGAAATCCTTTGTCGACACCTTGAAGGGCCTCGGGCGCGCGGAGTTTCAGCGGCATCGCAGCGTCAATTACCCCTGGGGCTTATTCAAGCTGCTCGAGCGCCGGGACAATTATACTGCAGCGGAGTTGACCGTTTATGGCAAGGCTTCGCTTACACTGCCGCCGCAGACCGGCGGAGTCTATCATATTTTGATTGTCGAAGGCCGGGCAAAGATACGTGCAGGCGAGAAAGGAAAGGATTTTCGTGCCGGAGAAACGTTTACCTGCCGTGCGACAGCAAGCATCCATATCGAAAATGTTGCCAAGTCCAATCTTCAGTTGATACAGGTCGAACTTACAAAGGTGTCGAGCGATTAGCGCAGCGGTCGGCCTTTTTGCGACAACACTTATGCCGCCATCCTTTTTTTCGGAACATTAATATGACACGCGGTATAAAGAACGATTACGAGTACGAGTACGAGGACGACGACGAGGACGATGTTGAAGGACGCTGCTCTTATTCGTACTCGTCCTCGTTCTCGATGGGGCATTTTGAGACGGCTTCTAACAATTGTCATACATCCTGATGATCTCCCCGGTACCCTTGCCTTCAACACTTTTGACGTATCCATTGATCACCTTTTGCATGGGTATGGGATTGTGTCCGGGAAAATAGGCCTCGTATTTTTCGACGGCATCTTCTACCAGTCCGGATGAAACCACATTAATCCTGTGTGCATTTTTAAGCTCCAGGGCGGCTGCCTTGACAAAACTGTGAACGGCGCCGTTTACCATGGCAGCACTGGTGGTCATCACAACAGGATAATCCGCTAAAATCCCGGTTGTCAGCGTAAACGATCCTCCCGGATTCAAGAAATTCTGCCCGATTCGGACAAGGTTGACCTGCCCCATCAATTTGCTTCTCAGCCCGATGTAGAAATCTTCTTCCGTCAGCGAATCAAAGGGTGCCCATTTGGCTTCACCGGCAATGCATAAAATGGCATCGACTTTTCCAGTGGTATCAAACATCGCTTGAATGGACTTTGAATCGGCGATGTCAACGCTGACATCACCCGATTGTCGTCCGGCAATAATCATCGCATGTTTTTTTGAGAAATGGGTGCTCACTTTTTTGCCGATGGTACCGTTACCACCAATAATTAAAAGCTTCATTGTTGCTCCTCTAACCATTAACGATGTTGCGTATATGCCTCAGTGGCCTCCCGGTAAAGAAGATCTTCCTGTCCGACGTACCGGGGGGAGAAATGGAAAATGGTAAACTGCCGGGCGGCGCATCTGGCCGCCAGTTCTCCGGCCTGCCGGGCGGTGAGGTGATTTTTTTCCGCAGCCAGATCCTGTTGTGCGTGCAAAAAGGCTGCCTCGATAAAAAGGTGATCCGAGTCCTGCGCCAGTGCAATAATTTTTTCGACATTGGCTGCATTGTAGGCGACATCGGCAACATAACTGACTTTCTGACCCGCGGTGATCATGGCAATCTGATCGGCCAGCTCCCCCAGTTGAAAGACCTTTGTCC
>JASFIG010000017.1:0-24847 GCA_050122795.1 Desulfobacterales bacterium | reverse complement strand
GTCGGTTTTGACCACCGGCGGGCTTTCGCTGTTGTTGGACGGCAGATAACTAAGGAGTTTTTTAATGATGCCAATGCATTCCTCATCGCTGTCGGCCACAAAATGGGCTGTGCCGGTTATTTCGCTGTGAACCTTGGCTCCGCCGAGCTCTTCCAGGCTGATGTCTTCACCGGTGACCGCTTTGATGATGCCCGGGCCGGTGATGACCATATGGCTTTTGCCTTTTACCATGACTATAAAATCCGTCAGCGCCGGCGAGTATACCGCCACGCCCGCCGAGGAGCCCATCATACCGGTGATCTGGGGAATCAGGCCCGAGGCCGCCGTGTTGCGGTAGAACATGCCGGCAACCCCTTTAGAGGCGAAAAAACCTTCGTGCAGGCGACCGCCCCCGGAATCATTTAAGGCCACCAGTGGCGCTTTGACCTTGATGGCTTCATCCATGATGTGGCAGATCTTTTGACCGTGAATCGTACCCACCGAACCACCCAATACCGTGACATCCTGGGCATAGGCAAACACCAGCCGACCATCGATGTTTCCATAACCGGTAACCACACCATCGCCGGGCACCTTCTTTTCCTGCATGCCGAAGTCAATGGATTGACTCTCAGCCAGTTTGTTGACTTCCACAAAGCTGCCCGGATCGAACAGCAAATCCAGACGTTCTCTGGCCGTTAATTTGCCTCTGTCGTGGTGACGGTTGACAGCCTTCTGGCCGCCGCCGGTTTCAGCCTGTTGTTCTAAGGCCGCTAACCGCTCCAATTCACTTTGGTGTGTTTTGGCTTTCGTCATGGCTGCTTGTCCTTTAGATAATGTTCGTATTGCCGTCTGGGGATTAAGTGGTCCTTGTATACTGTATACCAGACAAGAGTGTCAATTATTTCCTTTATACATGGAAATCAAGTTTAAGATAAGCAAGACGCTGATATCCTGCCATAATCAATACTTGAAAAAGCAGGTGGTAATCTGTAAAGACTATATTCGGTTGACCTGAATTTTTTTTTCGATCGGAGATTATGCGTGTCGCCTAAAAATGTATCGATTGAGCAGCAAAAGGGGATCTGTACGCTAACCCTGAACCGGCCGGAAAAGAAAAATTCCCTATCACTGGATATGGTTGACCTGCTCGGTGACACCCTCAAAGATCTGGCGGAGAACGACGATCTAAAGGTCGTTATTTTGCGCGGGGCAGGGGACATAGCCTTTTGTTCGGGTTTTGATATCGGTTCGCTGCCGACACAATCCAGAGAGGACGCGGATCATCGATTGCGATCGCTGGATCGCGTTGAGTCTTTACTGCAAACTGTCACTAATTTTCCATATCCGGTGATTGCCGTGTTGAACGGTTATGCTTTTGGACTGGGATGTGAATTGGCCATGTGCTGCGACATTCGCATTGGTGCTGACGATATTCGCATGGGTATGCCGCCCGCCAAACTGGGTATGGTTTATCCCTGGACGGGTTTACAGCGGTTTGTTCAACGCGTTGGGCTGCAAAGCACCAAGGAAATCTTTTTTACCGGCCGTACCTATAGCGGACCGCGGATTCAAGCGCTCGGGCTGGTCGATTATCTGATTCCCAGGGCCGAGCTGGAGAAATTTAGCGCCGGGATGGCGCTGGAAATTGCGCAAAATGCGCCGTTGGCCTTAAAAGGCATCAAAAGAGTTATTAATTTGTTGATGCAGACCAACGGGCTTGATAATAATCAGGCTGCGGAAGCCCGGACGATTTTCAGGGATACCCTGTCAAGCGAAGATATGCGGGAAGGGCAGGCTGCCTTTTTAGAGAAACGCAAACCCCGCTTCAAAGGCAAATAAGATTTTACAGGAATTCTCACGCAAAGCCGCCCCAAGCGAATCTTCAGGATTGACAGGGCAGGCAAAGGCGCAAAGAATATAAAAGTTTAAAAATAAACTGTAACGGATTTACATTACCCGGTTTATGTTAAATGTGAAATTCCTTTTTAAAATTAAAAACGATCAATCAGGAAAAGGAGGTGGCTATGGAACCATTTAAATACAAAGCTGAAGATTTGTTTGAATGGGTGACCAAAGCAGGCGAGGAATTCTTGTTGTTGGACGTTCGCGTCAAAGAGCAGTTTGACAACTTTAAAGTCGAAGGGCCTTTTCTCGGCGAGATGGTCAATGTTCCCTACGTGGAATTTGTCGAACATGAAGAAGAAAGCGTTGCGCAGGTGCCCAGCGCGGAAAAAGTCCGCATCGTGTGTGCCAAGGAAGGATCGGCCAAATATGTCGGTGAAATTTTGCTGAATCACGGATTCAAAGATGTCGGCTACCTGGAAGGCGGTATCAAAAACTGGGGCAACATGCTGGCACCCAAGCTGGTGGCGTCAGATGACGGGTATCAACTGTATCAATTTATCCGACCGGGCAAAGCTTCCTGCAGTTATGGACTCATCGCCGGTGATGAAATGGTTTTGTTCGACCCCACCCGAAACGTCGATTTTTACAACAGCTTTGCCGAACAGCACGGTGTTACGATCACCAAGTCCTTCGAAACCCATCTGCAGGCGGATTACATATCCGGCAGCAAACAAATCGCGTCTGAAGGCGGGGCCCTTATTTTCGGACATGAAAATGATTTTAAAGGTGCGGCTTTCCAATATGAGAAGATAGCAGATGAAGCCGTTTACCCTTTCTCCAAAGGCGGCCCTGAAATAAAAGCATTGCATATGCCCGGCCACACGCCTGGCAGCACATCGTACCTGATCGACAATAGATATCTTATTACCGGCGACACGGTCTTCATCTTGTCCATCGGACGGCCCGATCTGGGCGGTAAAGCCGAGGAATGGTCTAAGCTATTGTACAATACCCTCAAGAACAAAATTGCCAGCCTAAACGATGACCTTGTCATTTTGCCCGGCCATTACATGGACTGGAGTGAAGCCAACCCGAATCAGATATTTTCAGATACCCTGGGCAACATTAAATCCAGAAATGCGGACATTTACAACATTTCCAGTCAAGATGCGTTTATCGGCTTTATCGAAGACAATATGCGAACGCAACCGGAAGTGTATGCCGAGATCCGAAAGGTCAACGCCGGTTTGCTGGAGGTTGACGCCGAAAAACAGGAAATAATGGATCTGGGGAAAAATGAATGTGCCGCCAGTGCACAGAAAGGTGCATAAAGACAGCTATGATTTAATTTGTACTCCTTTACCACAGTCTTCTCAGAGGAGGGTTTTTTAAACACATATGCGTTTAAAAAACACCTCCTCTTTTTTTGAGATTTCAGCCTCAACAAAATTTCGCAATATACTAAAGTCAATAATTAATTATTATATTCTAATATATTAGAAATATTATTAATAAAAAATATATTCTAATTAAAATTTAGACCTGATTCCGGGTGTATTGGAAAGTGATTTGAACAAAAGCGGCCTAAAGTTGCATGGCAATTTTTCCGATATAATCGGTGGACCTGTTTTGCCTGAATCTTGCACAATTAGGCGGTATGAAGTAGGCGCTGTATTTTGATTTTAACTCACAGCTAAGGAAGCGGCCCATATGAAAGTATCGGAAGGCGAATTAGAGAAATACAATGTCGTGATACCCAAACTGTTTCAGCTGGTTTTAAACTTGCCGGAGGAAAAGCAAAACGTCCTGCTGAAATACGCCGAGGATCTGTTGACGGATGAAAGGCGCGCTTATATCCGCAAATCATGCTCGATCACAGTCAACTATGCGACATATGATCGCTACTACACGGACACCATAAAAAATATCAGCCAGAAAGGCGTCTTTATCGAGTCCCAGCGTCCGTTGTTTGTGGGCGAAGAAGTCGCCATGTCCTTTACAATAGCCGGCTTTGACAAGCCGCTTAAAATAAAAGGCGAAATCGTTCAGGTCAATCGCAACGGTATCGGCGTTGAATTCAAAGATATGAGCCCTTACATCGAAGAAATGCTGGCCAAACTGATCGACCGCATGGAAGAGGACCCTGCATAACAAGCAGAATTTTATGACAGACGCTTATCATCTCTGCACTTAACTCAATTCAAACATCATAACATCTGACTGCTGGCCGCTTTTACAGCTCATATGTTAAAAAACGGACCTGAAACGGTAAGTGGTTGAATTCTTTGGATTCACCTTCGATAAATCCAAGGTTTTGATACCATTGTTTTAATTTTGATATAGCAAGTCATTTTTATTCTTTAGCGCCCATGGTTGCATTCAATGTATCGCCTATTTGAATCAGATGATCTTCCAAATGTCGTTTATAATCGGTCATCAGATTAAATAGGGTAATGCGGGTTTTGGAATCCACCTGCCAGGCATGGGAAAGGCATTCAGGACCGACCGAGCGCAAAATATGGGCCAGCTGGTAGTTGTACTGCCGCCACAGACTCAGCAATTCCGGCCAGATTCGCTCCTGATATTTTTGAATGCTGACCCACAGGATGTTGTCCGTCGAGTAGTCGGGGAAGGCCAGCAGTTGTTCGATTTGCAGGCGCACAAAGCGCTGGTGATTGTTGGAAGCCGAATCAACCAGATGACCAATGATCTCCTTAATGGACCAGGATTCGGCAGAAGGGCGAAGCCTTAGCGTTTCTTCGGGCAGATCACGCCAGCATTCAATTGCTGAATCAACGGTTCGTTCGAGTTGGTCGGCGACCTCAACCAATTTGTCCATTTTTTCATTCATCTCATTGATATCCTTTATTTTTGAGCTTGATCTGTATCGTAAATGCTGATCCAGCCGCGCTGGTTTTCGTAAGTGACTTCAAACCATTTTACATTGAATGTGCCGATAGCAAAAACGTCCGTGCTCTGAACGGTCAAAATGGTTCCTTCAGGTATGCGCGTTATGTGCTCATCCGGACCGCAAGCGGGCTGGGGGCAAAGCCGGGCTTCAGTCCCCGGGGTAACAATGGTCACTGGATCGCCAACTTTGACTTCGTCTGCCCATGCTACCGGGCGCAAGGCCGAACACAGGATGACCGAGATGAAAAACAAAAGGAGACGATTGAAAGCAAAGCGATGCGTTGACATAGTGGCACCGATTCCTAAAATATTCATTATACGCTTAATCAATTGTGATGGTCGCATCTTTTTACAGCGACCGTTCAATGGAATGCCCGGCCGCATCCTTTCAGCTTGGCATGTTCAGGGCTTTTTTTCGATAATCAAATGAGGGTGTATCCACCTTTTGGGGGGCATCATTAAAGCTTATTTAGGCTTTTCAGCGCCTAAAATCAACCTTTTGGGCCCCTTAAAAATCTCACAGTGAAACAAAACATTTCTTGACATTTGTTCTTTGTATACCGTATACAAAAATCGGTTGACTCCACACCTTATATCTCCGGCGGTGCCGAACAATCGGCCTCACAATTACAGATCCCAATTTAGCTGTTTATGGAGAATATCATGGCTTCTTTCAATGACCTTACCGTACTTTCTCTTGAGCAGGCAACGGTTTTGCCGTATCTAACGTACCGTCTGGCCCATGATGGAATGAATGTCATTCGTCTGGAGCACCCGGTTTACGGTGATCCAAACCGTTTCATCGGCGAAAATGTTCTCACCGAAGAGCGCATGAATGCCTACTTTCTGTGCATCAATGCCGGTAAAAAAGCGCTGACCTTGAATCTTGCCGAAGAAGAGGGGCAGACGATTTTCCGATCTTTGGTTAAAGCACTTGATGTAGACATATTTGCGACCAATCAGCTGCCGAAAAACTACCAGAAACTAGGAATCGATTATGAGAGCCTTAAATCCTTGAAACCGGACATCATTTGGTTAGGCGTCACCGGTTTTGGCCCCGAGAGCAATGAAGCGGCATACGACCCGATTTTACAGGCCCGATCAGGCCTGATGGAACTGACCGGTGAAAGCGAGGGCGACCCCCAGGTTGTGGGTATCCCTTTGCCTGATATGGGTACCAGCGAGCACGCCTACGGCTTGCTCATGAAAGCCTTGTACCAGCGTCAGCTTACCGGAAATGGCAGCTGTATCAACATGGCCATGTTTGAATCCTCTGTTTCGTGGCTTACCGTGCCGATTACCCTGACCGGCAGTTTCGGAAAAAATATCTCTCGCCGGGGAAATACCCATGAATTTTTTGCCCCGGTATCTGTTTATCAAACGCAGAACGGCTTTGTGTATGTAGCGGTGGGCAACGATCGGCAATGGAAGACCATTGTTTCTCAGGAAATGTTTAAGGCACTCGATAAGCCACAATACGAAAAGAACGCCGGTCGTATCAAAGATGTAAAACAGCTTAATCAGGCCATAAACGAAATTACCCGCAATCATACATCTGAGGAACTGATCGATCTGTTCACAGCCCTCACTGTTCCGATCAGCAAAATAAAAACGGTGGCTGAAGTCATCAAGGATCCCCTGGTCGAACGGCGATTGTTGTACGCCGAAGACCCGGTTACCGGTACTCGCGTTACTCTGGCTCCGCCGCCGAATATGACGTCGTTTCTGGAGAAATCCGACCGCATGCTCTCGTTCCCACCACGCTTTGGAGAACAAAACAGAGACATATACGGCCAAAAACTGGGTTATTCGGATGATGACCTTGCGCGTCTGAAAAAAGCGGGTATTATCTGAGCTTCGATAATGTCTAAATTTTGCACGAGTTGGAGGTTTTCATTTTTTTGGAGTAAATACGATGAAGAAAAGGGCGGAATTAAACAATTTGGATCTCGGACCGCTACAGGCGTTTCAGGAACGCAAATCATTAGGTGAACATGTTTTTGAAAGCCTTAAACAGGCAATTGTCAGAGGCAAAATTTCCTCCAGTGAATGGCTGGTCGAGAGCCATATTGCAGAAACGCTCGGTATCAGTCGAACCCCGGTGCGAGAAGCCTTCCACAAACTGGAACGCGAAGGGCTGATTGAACGTCAGCCCCGGGGAGGATTTACGGTTTTGGGGTTAAATCGCGAAGACATCGAAGAGACTTTCGGAATTCGAAGTGTACTGGAAGGCTACGCTGCCCACCTGGCTGCGATCAAGTACGAAGGGCAGGAGCTGGAGGAGCTTGAACAAAAGATCGAAGAATTTCAAAAAGCCCTGGATCGCAAGAAAATGGATCTGCTGCCGGCCATCAATACCGAATTTCACGATTTGCTATACGGGCTGAGCAAAAGCCCCAAATTGATTAACATGATTAATGGCCTCAAAGATCAGATTTACCGATACCGAAAGGTGATTCTCAAAGAAAGCAAATATGCTTCCACTAGTAATCTGGATCACAAAAGGATGTTGAAATACATTCGCAAGCGCGATGCCGAGGGAGCGGAGCGGCTGGTCAGAGAACACATACTCAGAGGCCAGGAGATGGTGTTGCAGGCATATGACCGGCAACGGCTGGATTAATTGGATCAATCATAAAGGGACAATGGTTATGACTGCAAAAAAAATAAAAGTTCTGATCGGCAAACCCGGGCTGGACGGGCATGATCGTGGCGCCAAGGTGACTGCCTTGGCTTTGAGGGATGCCGGCATGGAAGTTATATATACCGGCTTGCACCAAACAGTTGAGCAAATAACCAGAGCAGCTGTGCAGGAGGCCGTTGACGTGGTCGGGTTGAGTATTATGTCTGGCGCTCATTTGCCGATCTGTCAGAAACTTTTGGAGCTGATGAAAGCGGAAGGAATTGAGGAAATACCGGTTGTGGTCGGCGGTGTCATCCCCAAGCAGGATATGCCCAAATTAAGCAAATTGGGTATCGCCGGTGTTTTTCCGGGCGGGACGCCTTTTGATCAGATTGTCGAGCGTATCCGTGAAATTGCTGAACAATAAAATTACTGGAATAGTGCCTAACAGACTTATTTGAGGAGTAGAAATGGGCGTTGCAAAATACATTAAAGACGAAAAAGATGCGATCAAAGAGGTCATCTACCAATCGGGCATTAAAGTTAAACCGGTTTACACCCCCAAAGATCTCGAAGACATCGGCTTTGACTATGACAGCGATCTGGGGGATCCCGGTGAATACCCGTTTACCCGTAATCTGCACCCGCAGGGTTACCGTTCCAGGGCATGGACCACCCGGCAATACACCGGTTTCGGTACACCGCAGGAAACCAATGAACGCTTTAAACTGATGATTTCGCACGGCCAGACTGGCTTGAACGTGGCCTTCGATTTGCCAACCCAGATGGGATACGACTCGGACGATCCAAAGGCTTTGGGAGAGGTTGGCCGTGTTGGGATGGCTATTGATTCTCTGCGTGACTTTGAAATTGCCTTTGAGGGTATACCGCTGGATCGGATCGGATCCGGTTTGACCATTAATGCCGTAGCTTCCATTATGCTGGCCATGTATCAGGCCACCGCCGAAAAATTCGGCTATCCCAAAGACAAGATCAGCGCCACTCCCCAAAACGATATCCTTAAAGAAATGATTGGGCGGGGAGCCTGGATATTTCCCGTGGAGCAGGCAGTGCGTCTGGTGGGCGACAGCATCGAATATTCAGTCAGAGAGCTACCGCGCTGCAATCCGGTCAGCATCTGCGGCTATCATATCCGTGAATCAGGCGCCAATCCGGCTCAGGAAATCGCCTGTGCTTTTGAAATTGCCAAGGCCTATATTGAAGATGTGCAATCCCGCGGTCTGGCGGTTGAGGATTTTGTGGGACGATTTTCATTTAACCTCAACGTTTTTGGTAACCTGTGGGAACAAATTGCCAAATTTCGGGCTGCCCGCAAGCTCTGGGCCAAGATGCTTAAAGAAGAATTCGGTGTGCAGGAAAAGAAAAAGCTGTTCCTTAGGGGACTTTTCGGTGGTGGCGGCAGCGGCCTGACCAAAGAGCAGCCGGAAAATAATATCATGCGCGGGGCCTTTTACGCATTGGGCGCAGCGCTTAGTGGTGCTCAGACCACCGCCCTGTGTTCCTTTGATGAAGCCTATACCATACCCACACCCCGGGCGGCGTTATTATCACTGCGTACCCTTGAGATCCTGATGGATGAGGTCGGTTTGCGTGATACCGTTGATCCGCTGGCCGGATCCTATTTTATCGAGACGCTCACCAAGCAGATGGAGGAAAAAATTTTAAATGAAATGAAGCAGATACAAGATGTCGGAGGAATGGTGCATGCGGTTGCCACCGGCTTTATCCAGCGCAAAGTGGCCCAACAGGCATATGAATATGAAAGCGGTATTCAAAAGGGGGAGTATATTAAAGTTGGCGTCAACAAGTATGCCGAAGGCAGCGAAGCGCAAACCGATGTGGATCTTCATGAATACAATGAGCAATGGGTTGATACGCAGGTTGCCAGCCTCAAAGAGCTGCGCAGGACACGGGATAACCGTGAAGTTCAGCGTTTGCTGAAGGAATTGGAAACAGCAGCTCGCAGTGGGAAAAATGTTATGCCATTTTTGGTTGACTGTTGCCGTGCATATGCGACCGTGGGAGAAATGGCCGGCGTATTTCGAGCCGTTTTCGGGGAATGGCAAGAACCCAGTATTTTCTAAGTCGACATCCAGGAGACCAAAGGATAGAACGGTCTAATAATTTTATCCGGTACGCTATTGGTGACAATCAAGCACGAAATAAGAAACCCTAAATACGAAACAAATTCTAAAATCTAATTTTCAAATGTTTTAAACATCAACAGAAATAATTAGAGATACTAATTATTCACCGATTCCCATTATTTTTATAAAGTTTTGAAATTATATCATTTGATATTTGGATTTGTTTCGAATTTCGAGATTCGAATTTCGAATGTGAATCCCTTAAACAAGCATTAATAAGATTGTAGTCCGGATTGGAGATACCAGTTGGGAAACGATTCTTATAGATTAGGTTGTGACATCGGCGGAACGTTTACTGATTTTGTGCTGGTTAACGATGAAACCGGCGAGTTTCAAATCAATAAATGTCTGACCACTCCGGCGGATCCGTCTGATGCCGTGGAGGAGGGCATCCGGGGATTATTGCAGCGCGTTCCGGGGTTTATGCCCCACATCGATGAAATTATCCATGGTACCACCCTGGTGATTAATGCCATCATTGAGCGCAAGGGCGCCAAAACAGCCTTGATGACCACCCGGGGGTTTCGGGATGTCCTGGAGCTTCGCCGTGAGATTCGCTATGATGCCTATGATATCTTTGCCGAATATCCGGAGCCGCTGGTACCACGACCCTATCGCCGGGAAGTAACAGAGCGCATTTCAGCTGATGGCCGCGTGCTGGTGAATTTAGATCCCGCTGAAGTCACCCGTGTGCTTGCCGAACTTTGTAATGCGGGGATCGAATCGCTGGCGGTCTGTCTGCTGAATTCTTACGAGAATCCGGCCCATGAAATTCAGATCAAAGAGCTTGTACAGCAAAAAGCACCGCAGCTCTCATTGTCGACGTCTTATAGAGTTTTGCCGCAGATCCGTGAATACGAGCGCACCTGCACCACTGCCACCAATGCCTATGTCAAACCCATCACCGCAAAGTATCTGGCCAAATTGTCCGCTCGTCTGGAAGCGCTCGGCTTTAAGGGCAGACTTTTTATCATGCTCTCCAGCGGCGGGATCACATCGGTGGAAACCGCACGTGAATATCCGGTTCGAATCATCGAATCCGGACCGACCGCCGCGGTGATCGCTTCACAGCATTACGGCAAAATGTTTCAAATTAAAGATATGTTCTGTTTTGACATGGGGGGCACCACGGCTAAATCCTGCCTGATTCAAAAAGGGCAGGCCGGGCTGGTGTCTACTTTTGAGGTTGGCCGTGTTCAACGGTTCAAAAAGGGCAGCGGTTTGCCCATCCAGGTGCCGGTGGTGGACTTGATGGAAATCGGAGCCGGTGGCGGTAGTATCGCCCACATCAGCAAAATGGGCCTTTTACAGGTTGGACCGGAAAGCGCCGGTGCCGATCCTGGACCGGCCTGTTATGCCCGCGGTGGCCATAACCCAACGGTCACCGATGCCGATCTGGTACTGGGCTATCTGGATCCGAATTATTTTTTGGGCGGATCCATGCCATTAGACAAAGCCTCTGCCGAAAAGGCAATCGAAGAAAAAGTAGCCAAACCGCTGGAAACCGATGTAACAGCAGCTGCTTTCGGCATTCACGACCTGATCAACGAGACCATGGCAGCTGCTGCAAAAACCCATATTGCCGAAAAAGGCGGAAATCCAAATATCGTTACCATTTCAGCATTTGGCGGAGCAGGGCCGGTACACGCCTATGGCCTGGCCAAAAAAATTGGTGCACCGCGTATTCTGGTGCCGCCCTTAGCCGGCGTCGGCTCTGCCCTTGGATTTTTTACGGCACCGGTAGCTTTTGATCTGACCCGCAGTCACCGCGAAACCCTCGAGGACGCCGATTTCGATCAAATCGAGCAATTGTTTAAATCCCTGGAAACCGAAGGTGCGGCTATTCTTAAAAAAGCCGGCAAGGAACAACAAATTACATTCGGACGCACGCTGATGATGCGATTCGTAGGGCAGGGCGCTGAAACCGACCTGCATATTGATGCACGACCCTTTAACGAATGGAATAAGAAGCAGATCAGAGAGCGCTTCGATGACGTTTATCAAAAGCTATACGGTCGAACCTACCCGGAAACACCGGTTGAATTTGTGACCTTTAAGGTCCGTGCCAGCTTGCCGGAAAGACCCTTTCGCATTCCGGCGTTGCAAACAACCACGACGTCAATTGAAGATTGCATCAAAGGCCAGCGCCAGGCGTTTTCATTAACCCGAAAGGAATACATTCCGTTTACCGTTTTTGATCGCTTTAAACTTTTTTCCGGCGCGTCACTCAGCGGGCCGGCCATTATTGAAGAAAAGGAATCCACCATTATCGTCGGGGAAGATGCCAAAGCCTCTGTGGATGAACATGGTTTTGTGTGGATCGATTTGAAAACAGAGGACAGATAACAGAGGTCAGAGATCAGAAGACAGATGTCAGAGGACAGAGAAATGAAAGATAAGCGCGGAAAAAGGAATAATATAACTGGGCAAGAAACCAATCCGCAATCCACAATCCGCAATCCGCAATCTAAATTTGATCCCATCACGCTGGAGATTTTGTGGCGCCGGCTGATTTCCATCGTCGATGAAGCCGATGCTTCGGTTGCGCGCACAGCGTTTTCAAGTCTTTTGCGCGATGCGCATGACTATACCTGTATGTTTACCGATAGCCGGGGTCAGGAACTGGTTCAGGGAACATTTTGCACACCGGGTCAGGCCGGGGCCATGGCGCTGGGGGTAAAGAAAATTATTAATTCGGTGCCGCTGGAGCAATACCATCCAGGCGATGTCATTATCGTAAACGATCCGTGGTTGCTGGCGGGCCATCTAAATGATGTCTGCGTACTGAGCCCCATTTTTTACAAAGATCGCCCGGTGGCATTTACAGCCTGTGTGTTTCACCACTCGGACATCGGCGGCAGGGTGGCGTCTGATAACCGGCAGGTTTATGAAGAAGGATTATTTATTCCGCCGGTAAAGCTTTACGATGCTGGTGTTCTGAATCAACCGTTGTTGGACCTGATCCGCTGGAATGTGCGAACCCCCGAGGAGGTCAATGGGGATATCCGTTCTCAGGTTGCGGCCAATCATGTGTGTGCCCAAAAAATCATTGAGATGCTTGAGGATGAAGGCCTGGATACGCTCGATGATCTGGCAGATGAAATTATCGATCGCACCGAAACCAGTATGCGGGCGGCCATCAGCAAAATCCCCGACGGTGTCTATCCTTATGAAGGTGTTATTGAAGGTGCCGGTCAAAGAAAAGATATTAATATCAAACTAAAAGTCGACGTCAAGGGCAGTGATATTCATATCGATTTCGCGGGAACATCACCGCAGGTCGATTGGGGCGGCAATGTGGTTTATAATTTTACATTTGCCTATGTTTTTATGGCGGTTAAAAGTGCCTTTGATCCGGATATTCCGATCAATGAGGGCGCCATTCGCCCTGTCAAAATGACGGCCCCGGAAGGGTGTGTCGTCAATTGCAGTTTTCCGGCAGCGGTTGCTGCCCGCATGCAAATCGGTCATTTCATGACCGAAATGGTGTTCAAAGCCCTGGCCCAGGCAACCCCGGACAATATTATTGCCGAAAGCGGCGGCACGCCGGCCCAAACCAATATTTTTTACGGCAAACGATATAACGGCATTCCCTGGTTGACCATGATCATTCGCGGCGGCGGAATGGGTGCCAGCAGCAAAATGGATGGGCATCATTGCGCCATATTCCCGGCCAATGGTGCCAACACACCCGTTGAAATTTTTGAAAGTGACACACCGCTTATGGTTGTAGAGCGCAGTCTGCTGTGTGATTCCGGTGGTCCCGGTCGGATGCGCGGCGGTCTGGGAAGAAAATTTGTGATCCAGGTGCCTGACGATGAATTCGCCCCGCAGGCGCCAACTTCCATTGCGATTCAGGCCGGTAGATACCGGTACCCGCCCGGAGGATTGTTTAAGGGAGCATCTGCCAACAAGGCGCAATTTATCGTTAATGGAAAAGCCGGAGACTCCAGTGGATTGACTTTGTGTGATTCGGGTGATGTCATCGAGTTTATCAGTGCCGGCGGCGGGGGTTATGGTGATTCTCTGGAAAGAGATCCGGCTGCTGTTGAACAGGATGTCCGCAACGAATATGTGAGCATAGAACGGGCAAAGGTTGATTACGGCGTTGTCATCGATCCGGAAACATTAACGTTCGACCCGGCAAAAACGCAAAAACTGCGGGAGCAGCGGAAGCAAAAGAAATAGATGTAGTTGGAGTAGTGGAGTAATGCAGTGTTGGAGTATTGGAAAAAAATGGATATCATCCGATCTAACAGCACTACAGTACTCCGGGTAAATATATCCCCATGATGTTTTGCATCCAAATAGCTTGATTGATACCGAAGGAGAGCGGTAATGGCGAACACCTTCATGCCATCATTTAAGGACTCGGCAGCGCTTAAAACACATCAGTTAGACGGGCTGCAATGGACAGTTGCCCATGCTTACCAGGGCTCTGAGTTTTATCGCCAAAGAATCGCTGATGTCGGTATTCAGCCGAAAGATATCCAATCGCTGGATGACATTCAGAAATTGCCTTTTACCACCGCCGATGACCTTCGCCAGGGGTATCCGTTCCCGTTGCTTTCCGTTCCCACATCGCAAGTGGTGAGAATACACGCGTCCTCCGGCACGACCGGCAAACGCAAAATTTTATGCTATTCGCAGAAGGATATCAACGATTGGACCCATTTTTTTGCCCGCTGCTATGAAATGGCCGGTTTGACCACCGAAGATCGCGTGCAAATAGCGGTAGGATACGGGGTCTGGACGGCAGGTGCCAGTTTTCAGCTGGGGTGCGAACGTTTTGGTGCCATGGCGCTGCCGGTCGGCCCGGGCAATGTGGATATGCAATGCCAGTTTCTGGTGGATCTGCAATCCACCGTCATGTGCTGCACCGCATCGATGGGGCTGCTGATGGCCGAAGAAGTCAACCGTCGGGGTCTTAAGGATAAGATTGCGCTAAACAAAATGATTTTTGGTTCCGAGCGCAGCAGCGATGCCATGCGAGCGCGCATAAAAGATTTGTTGGGCCTGACAGATATGTTTGATATTACCGGCCTGACAGAGCTATATGGACCCGGCACCGGCCTGGATTGTCATCGTCATGAAGGCATTCATTATTGGGCAGACTACTATATACTTGAAATTCTGGACCCCAAAACGCTGGAACCGGTTGCTCCCGGCGAGATCGGTGAAATGGTCGTAACGTCTTTGTGTAAGGAGGCCGCCCCGCTGATCCGTTACCGAACCAGGGACCTGACCCGCCTGACCGATCATCCGTGTTCCTGTGGCAGTGTTTTACCGATGCACGACAGAATTTTAGGACGGTCAGACGATATGATTATTTTCCGGGCGGTCAATATCTATCCCGGTCAGATCGATGAGGTGCTTTCAACCATTGCAGATGCCGGCAGTGAATACCAGGTGCATCTGGACCGCAAAGAAGACGGTAAAGATTATATGACTATCAAACTTGAATGTAAGCAAGATTTTGAGCCATCACGGATGCCTGAGCTGGCCCAAACGGTCAGCGCCGAAATTAAAAATAAAATCATGGTCAGCGCGAATGTCGAAGCAGTGCCATATGGCTCACTGCCCAGATCTGAAAGGAAGTCTAGACGTTTTTTCGATAATCGGTCAGATTAATCCGGACGAATAAAAAAGCACCTGCTTTTAAAAATATTTATTAACCAATATAACGTATAACTATTAACTCTAATTCCGGCGCAGCCGGAATTAGCGGGGAGGAAATTGACATGTTGCAGAAAGCTTTTATACCGTACGGGGGATACTACAGCTCACCCTTTTCCCGCTGGCAGGGAACCCTGGCAAATGAGAATGCGATTACATTGGGCGCCGCCACGGCCAAAAGATGGTTTGAAGAAAAGCGCTGGGATCCCAAAATATTCGATTATGTCTTTTTGGGCATTACCGTGCACCAGCCGCATGGATTTTATGGTGGCCCCTGGGCCGCTGCGCTGATGGGGGCTGATGGCGTCCCCGGTCTGCTGGTCAGCCAGGCCTGTTCGACGTCAACAGTGGCCATTTATCATGCCAGCGTGGGCGTGGAAACAGGCCTCTACCAGACGCCGTTTTGTTTGATGACCGATCGCTGCTCCAATGGTCCCCACGCCGTCTGGCCGAATCCGATGGGACCGGGAGCGCAGGTCATTTCAGAAGACTGGTTAATGGACAATTTCAATAAAGATCCCTGGGCCGGAGAAGCGATGATTAAAACGGCCGAGAATGTGGCATCTGAAGCCGGTATTACCCGGGAGCAGTGTGATGCGGTCGCATTGCGGCGCTATGAGCAGTATCAGGATGCACTGGCTGACGATCGCGCCTTTCAAAAACGGTACATGTTTCCGGTGGAGGTAAATGTATCCAGAAAGAAAACGATTATGGTTGAGGCTGATGAGGGCGTTATGGAATCCACGGCCGAGGGTTTGGCCAGACTAAGACCGGTGCTGCCCGACGGTGTTCTCACCTTCGGTGCCCAGACGCATCCGGCGGACGGCAATTGCGGTATCACCATCACCACCCGGGATAAAGCCAAGGAGCTCAGTTCCGATCCAAACATAGAGGTCCAGGTGATTTCCTACGGCTACGCACGTGTGAAACCAGCTTTTATGGCAGCAGCCGTATATCCATCAGTCAAGATGGCATTGGAAAATGCGGGGATTGGCGCCAATGATGTCAGCGTCATTAAGACCCATAATCCTTTTGCAGCCAATGATATCCACCTGGCCGATAATCTGGGGATTGATGTCAACACCATGAACAACTATGGTTCTTCTCTGGTCTACGGTCATCCTCAGGGACCGACTGCCGGCCGCCTGATCATCGAAGGCATCGAAGAGACGGCTATGAAAGGCGGCGGCTACATGCTGTTTGCGGGATGCGCTGCCGGTGACACAGCAGCGGCCCTTGTTATCAAGGTGGGATAAGGCGCGCTGCGTGTTGCGTGTTACCCTTCGACTTCGCTCAGGGTACCGCGTTGCAGGCTGCGAATGCATGCCGGGTTGAGATTTCGAGGGCGAGCTCGAGGACAACGACGAATTTTATGGGTGCCATATCGTCCTCGTTCTCGTACTCGTCCGCCTACGCGTTTGTTTTCGATTGTGCCTCATTGCACGAATCGTAACGACTTAGGCATTTTAAAATTTTTAAAGAGGAACCAACATGAGAAAATTTACGTATTTAACCCCTAAAACGCTGGATGAGGCCATTTCTTTACATGTGTCTCACGGCGAACGCGCCAAATATATTGCCGGCGGTACTGATGTGCTTGTGAAAGTCAAAGAAGGCAAACTGGCGCCCGATTATCTGATTTCACTGAAACACATCATCGGCCAGGATCGCCCCTTTCTAAATCAAGAAACCGGCGAACTCTATATTGGTGCCTTTTGTACTCATGGATCCATCGAAGAATCGCCTTTGATCCAGCATCACTATCCGATCATCCATGATGCTGTCAAAAATATCGGGTCCGTGCAGATTCGCAATGTCGCAACTATTGGCGGTAATCTGGTGAATGCCGTACCCTCAGCAGATGGCGCGATCCCCCTGATCGCACTGGACGCCAAAGCCCACATTTATGGCACCAAAGGGCAACGATCGGCAGAACTCAGGCGTTTTTTTCTGGGACCGGGACAATGCGACCTTGATGCCGGCGAAATTTTGACCGAAATTGTCATTCCGCCGCCACTGCCGCGTACCGGCAGCGCTTATATAAAACACGGCCGGCGCGAGGCCATGGAGCTGCCCATGCTGGGGGTGGGGGTTTTGCTGAGCCTGGAAAAAGATATGCTCACCTGTGCCAAAGCCAGAATCTGCCTGGGAGTGGCGGCCCCAACACCTTTCAGGGCGCTGGAGGCTGAAAAACACCTGCAAGGCAAGACCCTGCATGAAAGCAATCTGGCCGAAGCCGGCCGTGTTGCCGGTCAGGAATCAAAGGTTCGGGATAGCATTCGCGGTGTGGCCTGGTACCGGCGCGAAATGGTGGGCGTGCTGGTCAAGCGCATGGGGCTCAAAGCGTTTGAGCGAGCAAAACACGCGCGAAAGTAGCTGCCGAGGACGGCGCTCGGGGTCAAGGAATTGATGGCCGGAAATGCAATTTTGCGTGAGGCGATATCAACTTAAATTTGAAACGCTCATCATAGGTAAAATTTGGAGGAATTTATATGAGTCGTGAAATATCCTTTACGTTCAATGGGAATCCGATGAAAATGGTCATCGAAGACCATTGGACCCTGTTACATCTGATTCGGGAGGAACTGGGCTATACCGGAACCAAAGAGGGATGCGGCAGCGGTGAATGCGGGGCCTGTACCGTCATTGTAGATGACAAAGCCGTAAATTCCTGTCTGTATCTGGCCACTGAAATCGACGGCAAACAGCTGACCACCATTGAAGGATTGGCGGCCGCAGACGGAACCCTGCACCCCATTCAAAAATCTTTTGTTGAAAATGGCGGCATCCAGTGCGGGTTTTGTTCACCGGGAATGATTCTGTCGGCCAAAGCCCTGCTGGACAAAACACCCAGCGCCTCTGAAGACGAGATCAAGGAAGCAATCGCCGGCAACCTATGCCGTTGCACCGGATATATTCAAATCATTGATTCGATTAAAGCGGTCAGCCGCGGGGAAGACGAGCCGCAGGTGGTGGCCTTTAAATCTGACGAGTTGGATAGAGGAGAGTGAGAGTCATATTTTTTCGCTGCTGGCTTCTGGCCGATTGCTTCTGGCGGATGCTATGCGATTAACGGATTAAATGTCTACAAGCAATTTGCTCAAACAACCGGTGAGCTGCCAGCTGCCAGTGGCCGGAGACCAGATGCCGAATGTTTGAGACTGATCAGCTAAGATAACATACGCAGTAAAAAACAGATCCTTATTAGGGAGTGAAAATAATGCAGAATTTATGTTCGGTAGGCAAGAGAGTACCCAAGCTGGATGCGGTTGATAAGGCAACCGGACGGGTCCAATATATTCAGGATCTAAAAGTACCGGGGATGTTATATGGCAAAATTTTATACAGCAAGTATGCCCATGCCAAAATTGCCAAAATTGATACATCCAAAGCAAAGGAGTTGCCCGGTGTTCTGGCTGTATTAACCGGAGACGATATCCCCGATATCCGCATGGGGGTCTACAAGGATAACCGGCCGTTAAAGAAAGAAAAGGTGTGCTCTTTCCGCGATGAGGTCGCTGCCGTGGCCGCTATATCGCCCGATGTCGCTGAGGCGGCATTGAGTCGCATCGAGGTGACCTACGAAGCCCTGCCGGCCATATTCGACCCGCAAGCGGCCATGCAAGAGGGGGCGCCGCTGATCCACGAGGCCCACAAAACCAATGTCTTGAAAATGCCCTGGCAGCTGCATTATGGCGATGTGGAAGCCGCCAAAAAAGAAGCGGCATTCGTCGTCGAAGACCGGTTCACCACCACCTGGGTAACCCATTGCTGTATGGGGACCAGCGGGGCCATTGCCGAGTTCGATCCGGCCAATAATCTCACAATCCATACCAATACCCAGATACCCTCTCTGGCCCAGAAGGACTTTCTGGATGCCCTTAAGGCAATGGGGCTCAGCGACCGCCGGGTCCGGGTGGTTAAACCCTGTATCGGTGGGGGATTCGGCAGTAAACTGGATACTTACGCTTATGAATATATTGCTATTTTGCTGGCGTTTCACACTCGCAGGCCGGTGAAAATCGAGTTTGATCGCACCGAAGAGTTTATTGCGACGTCCACCCGCCAACCCACCATTACGCACATATCGCAGGGTTGCGATCAAAACGGGAAATTGCTTTTCCGGGATATATCGATGGTCCTCGATAATGGGGCTTACACCTCCTGGGGGGCGACGACACCTTCGGTGATGATGATGCCGATTACAACCCTGTACCGGGTGCCGAACGTACGGTACGAAGCCAAATGTGTTTACACCAACAACACCTATGCCCAGGCCATGCGAGGCTATGGCAACCCCCAGGCCACCTATGCCATTGAAAGCACAATGGATATGCTGGCCGAGACCGCCGGCATGGATCCGGTTGAATTCCGGCGCATCAATGCCAACCAACCCGGTGATGTGTCCACTCAGGGGCTGCGCATTACGACCTGCGGCCTGACCGAATGCATGCAAGCCGTCAAAGAAAAACTGGAATGGGAACGGCCTAAACAGGCGGGCGAAGGCATCGGGATGGCCTCTTTGATTCATG
Source organism: Desulfobacterales bacterium (assembly GCA_050122795.1). Lineage (GTDB taxonomy): Bacteria > Desulfobacterota > Desulfobacteria > Desulfobacterales > JAHEIW01 > JAHEIW01. The sequence goes on along the minus strand of JASFIG010000017.1, from coordinate 5,111 downwards.
TGGGCGGCGGTGCACGGGTGTACAAATCAGACGGTTGCGGCACGATCATCAAAATGGATGATTTCGGTAAAATCGATCTTTTTACCGGTGCCACCGATATGGGGCAGGGCTCGGATACTGTTATTGCCCAAATCGTTGCCGAAGAGCTCGGTCTTGAAGTGGAAGATATCCATGTGATCCATTCCGATACCGATGTCTGTCCGTGGGATGTGGGCTCGCACGCCAGCCGGACGACCTTTATTGCCGGAAACGCCGCCCTTGGCGCCGCCCGCAAGATCAAGGCCCGCATTCTGGAAATGGGGGCCAAGCTGCTGGAGTCACCCCTGGAGAAATTAAGTCTTCAGGGCCGCCACATCATACATCAGGATGACCCTGAGAAAAAAATGCCGATTGGAAAGGTTCTGCGGAAAGCCCATTTCAGCCACGGCGGACAGATGTTGATGGCAGAGCATTTTTACGATCCGGCCAACGAAAACATGGGCAAGGACTTCCGCGGTAACATGTCAATGACATATACGTTTGGTACGCACGGCGTACGGGTCAAAGTGGATGAAGAAACCGGTAAGGTCAAGATACTGCAATACGTTGCCGCACACGACGTCGGCAAAGCGATTAATCCGCTGCTGCTTGAAGGCCAGGTCTACGGCGGTGTCATGATGGGCGTCGGCTACGCTTTGACCGAACAGGTCATCTCCGAAAAGGGACAGAACATGAACCCCAATTTTAGGGACTACAAGATCCTGACGGCCAAAGATGTCGTGCAGATTGAAGCACCGGTGCTCGAGACCTATGACGAAGACGGGCCGTTTGGCGCCAAGGGTATCGGTGAACCCGGCTGCGTGCCCACCGCACCGGCAATTGCCAATGCCATTTACGATGCCGTCGGCGTGCGCATAAAGGATTTGCCGATTACGCCCGAACGGGTTCTGGCCGCCATCAGAGAGAAAAAAGGTCTGGACCTGTGCGGCCAGGAAGTAGACGACGATGATGCCGGTGAATGCATCATTGAGGAATAGGGAAACGATTGAAAGCAAACTAATGTGTCTTAACCCCCAAAAAAGGAGGCTTCAAATGAAAAAGTTCGGATGGTTTCTAATTGGGATTTTTACAGCAACCCTGTTGCTGGCGTTTATGGCACCAATGCCGTCTGTTGCCGAAACGGTAAAGCTGAACTACGCCAATTTCCCACCAGCTCCTACGTTCCCGTGCGTTCAGATGGAGCGCTGGAAGACCGAAGTCGAAAAGCGCACCAACGGTAAGGTGCTGGTTAATACCTTTCCCGGCGGGACTTTGCTGGGCGCCAAAAACATGATGGATGGCGTCATTGCGGGCCAGGCCGATATCGGCTGTCTGAGCATGGCCTATCAACCGGGACGCTTTGTCGTGACCAACGCTACCAGCCTGCCGCTGGGGATACCCAACGCCACCGTCGGCAGTCTGGTTTTGTGGGATTTGTATCAAAAATATCAACCCGAAGAATTCGCCAAAGTAAAAGTGTTGACCATGTTCACGACCGCTCCTACCAACATCATGTCCAAAGTTCCGGTTCGAACTTTGGACGACATCAAAGGTCTGGATCTGCGGGCCTCGGGTGGGGCCGCCAAGATTCTGGCAGCCTGGGGGGCAAACCCGGTGGGTATGCCGATGCCGGCGACTGTAGAAGCGCTGCAAAAAGGCGTCGTCAAAGGATTGTATTCCTCGCTTGAAGTGATGAAGGATTTTAAATTTGCAGAAACCTGCAAATATGTGACCGTGACAGACACCGTCATCTATCCGTTTGCGGTTGTTATGAATATGGACAAATGGAATTCGCTGCCCAAAGATGTTCAAAAGGTGATGGACGACCTGCGGGTTGAGCAGGCCCAATGGACCGGCAATTACATGGACAATCACGTGAAAACGGCCATCGAGTGGTCAAAAAGCGAGCAGGGCGTTGAATTCATACAATTAACAAAAGAAGAGAAGGCCAACTGGGACACCAAGCTTGATTTTATGGCGACCAAATGGGTCGCCGATACCAGCGCCAAAGGTATACCGGCTCAAGCGATCGTCGATGACCTCAAGCGCATGATCGCTGACAAATCCAAATAGCATTACGCTGTGTTTCAGCGCATTCCATGGCGAGATTCACATCGGAAGTGCAGCATGAGGCGCTGTAGAAGCAAGCATTAGAGGAGCGAACAATTTTCTGACAACCTCTATAAAAGGAACGGATTGCGGCTTTGAAAGGCTGTAATCCGTTCCTGTTTCGATCATATCGGTGCACGGTTTTGCGCCCGAATGTATTGGGATACAGGATGAAAATCTTAGAGAAGATCAGCTACATATTGAATCGATTCATGATTATTTTGGCCGGAATTTTTATGGCGGCCATGATTTTGATGACCTGTATGAATATCTTCTCAAGGCTTTTCTGGAGCCCCATCAAAGGAACCTATGAATTGATGGGCTATTTTGGGGCCATGGTAACCGCATTTGCGCTGAGTTACACCCAACTCAAAAAAGCACATATTGCCGTTGATGTTCTGGTGAGTCAGTTCTCTCAAAAAACGCAACTGATTCTACAGGGGTTTAACTGTCTCGTATGCATGGTCTTTTTTTCTATCGCGGGCTGGCAAATCAACAAATTGGCAAGAACGCTCTGGCAGACCGGGGAGGTGACAGAGACGCTTCGAATCATTTACTACCCGTTTACCTATGGGGTGGCTCTGGGCTGTTGCTTGCTGGCATTGGTATTGCTGGTTGAATTTTTGAAATTGATCTTTGCTTCTAAAGGCGCTCACTAAATGGATCTATCCATCGTCGGCATCATCGGGATTCTGGTCTTATTGGTGGTTTTGTTTGTCTTTGGCATGCCGGTGGGTTTCGCCATGGCTGTGGTGGGCTTTTGTGGCTTTGCTTATGTTGTGTCTTTTAATGCTGCATTGAACATGATTGCTGCGGATCTATGGAGCACCTTTTCCAAATATGGTCTAACGGTTATCCCGCTGTTTATCTTAATGGGGTATCTGGCCTTTAATGCCGGCATTGCCGAGAGGCTTTACGACGCAGCTTATAAATGGATGGGTCATTGGCGCGGGGGGCTTGCAATTGCCACCATTGGTGCCGATGAGTTATTTGCTGCCATTTGCGGATCCAATACAGCGACGGCCGCAACCATGGGCGCAGTCGCATTGCCGCAGATGGAAAAATATGATTATGATACGCGCTTGAGCAGCGGTACGGTGGTCACCGGCGGAACGCTGGGTACCGTCATGCCGCCCAGTGTCGTGCTGATCATTATCGGTCTTCAGACCGAACAATCCATCGTCGAGCTCTTCCTGGCCGGGATACTGCCGGCCATTATACTGGGGTTGATGTTTGTGATCACCATTTTTTTGCTGTGCCGCATTTATCCGACTTTTGGCCCGGCGGGACCCAAAACCTCATTCAGGGAAAAATTGAAATCCCTGCTTGGCGTTATCGAAGCCATCACCATATTTGTGCTGGTAATCGGCGGTTTGTACATTGGTTTTTTTACACCAACCGAAGCCGGCGCTGTCGGTGTTTTCTTCACGTTTATTGTATCCATTCTGGCCGGCCGGTTGACATGGAAGGGCCTCATTCATTCCTTTGAAAATACCCTCCGAATATCCTGCATGGTTTTTATGCTGGTGACGGGGGCCATCATTTTTGGCCGCTTTTTAGCCGTCACCCGGTTACCCTTTGCTATAGCGGATTTTGCTGCTGGATTGCCGGTGTCACCATATGCGATCCTGGTCATTGTTTTGCTGATATATTTAATCGGTGGCTGTTTTATGGATTCATTGGGATTTCTGGTTTTAACCATCCCAATCTTCTTTCCGCTGGGTATGGCATTAAATTTCAATCCAATCTGGTACTCAATCCTGCTGACCATGGTCACGACCATGGGTGCCATTACACCTCCGGTAGGCGTCAATATTTACGTTGTCAAAGCGTTGGCACCGGATATCAAACTGGCAACCATTTTCAAAAGCGTCAGTTTTTTCCTGATTGCCTGCGTCATCAGCATTATTATTTTGATCCTTTTTCCGCAACTGGCCCTGATAATTCCTAATTTAATGCATTAAATACAAAATTTAAATTTATGTATTTATATGTTTATTTTAATTTTATAAAAAAGGCAGAGTGGCTCTCAAACAAGCTTTTTGATTTTTTCCAGGTCATGCGGCGTATCAACATCTAAAAAAAAGTGAGGGTTTTGGATCTGAACTTCCTGCACCTGCTCCGGATTCGCCTGGATGATCCGGCGGGCACCGATATCACCGCTGATTTGCATGATTTGCGGATAAAAATGGCTGCCGAAAATGCATGGGTTTCCGATTCTGCCTGCATACGTGGGAACACAGATATTTTTATGCGAAGACCAAAACTGTTTCAGCAGATAATTAAGGGTCACGGCATCGACCAGGGGTTGGTCGGCCAGCAGAAACATCACAGCCGGATATGTATCTTTGACACATGCCAATCCGATCTGCAAGGAGCCGCTTTGGCCGTCTTCATAGTGCGGGTTGATTTTTATTTGAAGCCTTGGATGGTCTATTTTTTGGCCAAGCGCCTGCTGAATTTTTTGATGGGCATATCCCAGAACCAGAATGATCCGCTTGAGCCGGGTGTTTATGGTTGCCCCCAAAACCCACTCGATCAGGTAGCGGTCTTTAAGCCGCAAAAGCTGCTTGGGTTGACCGAATCGCGTCGACGCCCCGGCTCCCAGAATTATGCCGGCAGTTGGAATTTCCTGAACCATGCTAATATCCTAATTTTGACAGAAAAGGCGATAATCCCGTATCAGGATCTTGCAGCAAAGTGCATGTAATTCGCAGGTTGAGCCTGTTTCCCGTTAGCCCGTTTAACTGATAAGAAAATAGGGTCTGACATAATGCATTTTAACTGGCTCAACGGGCTAAACGGGCAACCGCTAGACCTTATTTTAGAAGACCAAGGGGATATATCCCGCTTTGATTGGATCGGACACGAGGGCCCCCGCCTTCGAGGCACAAGTATCTGGAAGATGCTAACACAGCCCTAAACGATTTGCCATACACGTTTTATCGTGTGCTTGACCTGCTTGATAATCGCTTCAGAGTTTT
>JASFIG010000016.1:0-25087 GCA_050122795.1 Desulfobacterales bacterium | reverse complement strand
AGCCTTTTTTCAATTTCTGGATGCACGGGGCGTTTTTAATCATCCAGGGTGGCAAAAAAATGGCCAAAAGCGAGGGGAATTTTCTGACGCTCGAAAATGCATTTCTTGAAAATGATATCAACCCCTTGGTTTACCGCTTTGCATCCTTCTTAACCCACTACCGTAAACCCATGGAATACAGCGACGAGGGTATTCTGGCCGCCCGCAACGGCTTGTTGCATCTGCAAAACCAGGTGCGCCAGATTGCGGCTGCCGGCGTTGAAGCCGAGGCATCTGTGCACACTGAATTTAAAAGTAAATTTACCGCAACCATCAATGATGATTTGAATATGCCCCGGGCGATGGCGGTCATCCAGGAGATGCTCAAAAGCAAGATCAGCGATAGCCAGAAGTACAGTACCATGATGGATTTTGATCAGGTGCTCGGATTGCGTTTGGATCAACTCGATCAAGACCGGACCCTGCCTGAAGCCGTTCAGAGATTGGTGACTGCCCGTCAGCAGGCCCGCAAGGACAAAGATTTTGCCACCTCCGATCAACTGCGCGCCGAAATCGAGGCCCTGGGCTATCAGGTCCAGGACACCCCTGACGGCATGAACGTCGTCAAAAAATAGCCCCATTGATTGCTGCATCGCTCAGTTGGCCATTGAAGCTCAAGTATTGCTTTTACACAGAGATAAGGATTTTGAAAGAATTGCCAGGATCAGGCCCCTGGCAACCGACCGATTCAAGTTTGGGTAACGTCAAAAAAATATTCCGATTGACCCTGCTTTTCCTTTAAAGGTCATTGCGAGCGAAGCGAAGCAATCTGATGCAGAGCATCGTAATACGCTGTAGCGGCTCAGATTGCTTTGTCCCTGAGCTCCGACTCGGCTGAGCTCGTCGCAGGCTCTCGATGACAGCATATCGGAAGCTTTTTGACAATCGCTATAATATAAAAAGCGCCAATACCATAATGTCAGCATCAAAACAAAAGGCAGAGCCTTCCAAGGCTCTGCCTTTTTAAATAGGGTAGAAATGGTTTTAAAGCATTAGATTTTGTTCAATGACCTCCGCTTAAAAGCGGGATTTCACATCTTGATTTTACATCCGAATGTGTTCAAGCGGCGCGAATTTTTCGAAGGAAAGATAAAACGTAAATGGGTATCTGGGGTTTTAGATTTTGTTCGATGACAAGGCATATTTCAGTTTGAAAACGGAGCGTACACGGAGTACGCGAGTATTTTAAGCTGGAATATAACGCAGTCAGCGGGCAAAAGATGAAACCCCAGATACCCATTTTAGCCGCATTTATTGAAGCCGCAAAAATGGCAGAGTATACACCCTTCCTCAAAGCTGACCGTCTGGCCGCACTCGGGGCATTTTTCGCCCAAAAGGCTATATTCGGTCTTGTGCCTTCTGCCGGCTCCATCCTTGGAAAGGTATCGGTTTTCCAGCACCCGCGCAATGGCATCGGGGATGGACAGCACCAGACCGCCATTTTGAAAAATCGGATGCTCGCCGCCAATTCCCTTTAGCTGGTCGACGATTTCATTGACCTTGACGCCCGATCTCAAGGCCAATGACGCCAGGCGGCCGATGGCCTCGGTCTTGGCGGTGGTCGAGCGGCCGGATTTGCCGATAGTGGCAAACACTTCGAAAGGCTGCCCCTCATATTCGGTGACGGTAACGTAAAGATGGCCGTAACCGGTTTTCATCTTGGTGGTGAAGCCTTCAAGTGTGTCCGGTCTTTTTTTGACGGCCGTCATGAATTTAGTGCCGATCTTTTCTTTGCGGGAAAAGGATAGCACCTGGTTTTCTTTGCTGCCGTCGCGATAAATGGTTACCCCTTTGCAGCCCAGTTCATAGGCCAGGTTGTAGACTTTCATGACATCATCGACAGTGGCATCGTGGGGCAAGTTGACGGTTTTGGAAACAGCATTATCGGTATATTTTTGAAACGCAGCCTGCATGCGAATATGCCACTCCGGTGAAATATCATGGGCGGTGACAAAGACGCGGCGGACCTCTTTGGGGATCTGTTTGATTTTTCTGATACTGCCTCTTTTGGCAATTTCATCCATCAATTCACGACTGTAGAAACGTTGCTCGTTGGCCACTTCTTCGAAATACGGATTGACTTCGAGCAATTTGTCATTGTCCATCACGTTGCGCACAAAGCTGAGGGCAAACAGGGGCTCGATGCCGCTGGAGCAGCCGGCAATAATGCTCAATGTGCCGGTAGGCGCGATGGTCGTACAGGTCGCATTGCGCAGTTTGAAACCCTGATCTTTGTAGATGCTATCTTCCCAGTTGGGAAAAACACCGCGCTCCTCGGCCAGATTCTGGGACGCTTCGTGGGCGTTTTCCTGAATGAAGCGCATGACCGTTTCGGCTGTTTCCAGCGCTTCTTCAGAGTTGTAAGGAATTTTGAGCTGATAGAGCATGTCGGCAAACCCCATGACCCCCAGACCAATTTTGCGATTACCGCGTACCATCTCGTCGATTTCCGGCAGCGGATATCTGGACATGTCGATGGTGTTGTCCAAAAATCGCACACTCCAGCCGATCACCTCTTTTAAACCATCAAAATCGATCGTCGGCCCATCTCCATTTTCGAGCACGAATTTGGCCAGGTTAATCGATCCCAGGTTGCAGGCCTCCATGGGCAGCAGGGGTTGTTCACCGCAGGGATTTGTGCTTTCGATTTCTCCGAGTTGCGGCGTCGGGTTGTCGCGGTTGATACGATCCAGAAATATGATTCCCGGATCTCCATTTTTCCAGGCCTGTTTTATCAGGGTTTGATAGACCTCGGACGCATTTAAGCGGCTGACGCCTTTCTGGTCACGGGGATCAATCAGATCGTAGTCTTCCTGTTTGTCGATGGCTTTCATAAACGCATCGGTGACCCCCACGGAGATGTTGAAATTATTCAGCTCGCTGTTGTCTTCCTTGCTGAAAATGAATTCCATGATATCGGGATGGTCCACCCTTAAAATGGCCATGTTGGCCCCGCGGCGGGTGCCGCCTTGTTTAACCTGCTCGGTGGCGGTGTTAAAAATCTTCATAAAGGAGACCGGGCCCGAGGCGACACCGCCGGTGGTGCCGACCACGCTGTTTTTGGGTCGCAGCCGTGAAAACGCAAAGCCGGTACCGCCGCCGGATTTATGAATCAGAGCGGCATGGTGCAGGGCGCCGAAAATGCCCTCCATACTGTCTTCCACCGGCAGCACAAAGCAGGCCGCCAGCTGCCCCAGGCGGCGCCCGGCATTCATCAGTGTCGGAGAATTGGGCAGAAATTGCGCTTCGGTCATCATGGCATAGAAGGTTTCCTCCCACTTTTCGACCTGTTCAGCGGAGGGCTTGCCGTAATTTTTTTCGGCCTTGGCGATGTGTCTGGCAACCCGGCGAAACATCTGTTCCGGGGTTTCGATCACTTTGCCTTTGCGGTTTTTTTTCAGGTAGCGTCTTTTTAAAACACGCTTGGCGTTTTCAGATATATTGATGCGGCTTTTAATAAATATGGATTTATCCAGGCGAATCGGTGACGGCTTTGTCAGGCCGAACTCCATCAGTTTGGCTTCAATCATTTTTTCGATAAACGAAACCGGGATGGTGCTGATTTCCAGGTTGGAAATTTCTTTGCGCAGGGACCGGCTGATACCCAAGGCCTGATCGCTGTCAATCGGGTTTTCGCGGATGAGAATGTCACTAAACAGTTGATCATCCCAGGTGTAGGTGCCCAGATCAAAGCTGCCTTCGTTGGTCACTAAGAATTTGCCTTTCTGCCCCATTGCGCTGCTCCTGATTCAAGAAAATGATGTGTTTATAATGGAAATCAGCAATTAGAGAATAAAAAACCCAGCTATCCGGATGATAGCTATTTGACCCTGAATGGTTTTGAGGGGTTTTATTCTCTCGAAAAGATGCAATTCGGCTAAATGGAAATGGTTTCGGCGTCAAAATGGATGGTCATTACCCTTTTAGGTTTAGCTCTGGCCAGAGCCTAAGGTCACCCGGTTTTCCGAATTAGCCTATCATTTAGTGCAGATACCATTTATCTCACACAACATATAGTATGTCAAGTGGAATTAGCGCCACGCCTGCGTTTCGCTAGTCATTTGCCGGCATAAAGACAAGCATTCAATTTGAGAACCAAGATGGCGTGATAATTACTTTTTTTGTGAGGTGCTCTGAAAAATGAGATAACTGACGGTATGCGTATCAGGATGAAATATTTTTTACGCAGACGATAAAATCAGGGTTTCTACCCAAGAATTTTTACAGAGGTCATCGGATACCCGGTTTGCTATGCATCCAAGAAATGAGGCAGGGCCTTATCATTTACCAAGGCCCTGCCTTTAATCTAAATCCCCGAATCGGATTGACTGAATATACCTGTCGTGTCGGTGCCAAAAACCATCAAGAACAATTTGCAGAGCTCACTGTCCCTGTTGCTTTTTCCATTCCTGGTAGGACTTCCATTCCTTCCACTCTAAAAATTCCTTGTATTCAGCCGCCCCCTGCGACGTTTTTTTCCATTCCTGAAACTCCCGGAATGCCTGCTGTTCTTTTTTCCATTCCTGAAATTCCTGGAATTCTCTGGCCGCTTCCGGGGTTACCTGCGCTTCGGCGGACGTCTGGCCGGCCGCTACCTGGGTTGAACCGGCGGGCTTATTCGACGTTCCCGATTCATCCTTAGCGGTTTTTTCAGAAGCCTCCTCAGAGCCTTCTTCCGATGCCGGGCCCCTGAATTGCGGGAAGGCCCCTCCGCGTTCGGAGTCATAGACGACCAACGCGCCTTCTTCGCCGGTAAACACGCCGGGCCCTTCTTTCATCTCACCGGCAGTTTGCTTGAACTCGGCCGACTTACCCCCGCAACCCGTCAACAGAGCGACGGCCAGACCCAACCAGAGCAGCGTCCACAGGATTGATTTATTATTGCGCATAATAACCTTTCTTTGATTTAGAATTTCACCCGGCTGCCGATCATGACCGCATGGATGTCGTTTGCATCGCCTCTGATGCCATCGCCATCCAATTCATGAAAGCGGTAGGAACCATATAATTCGACACTTTCCCAGGGATTCCAGACGGCAGCGGCGCCGATGGATGTGGCCTCATCATTGATTGCGCCCACATCTTCCGAGTAGGTATAATCAGCTGATAATGCCCATTTGCCGAATTTATAGCCCACTTTGCCATAGAGATTAAATGGTTCGTCATCGCCGGGGGTATCATATCGGTTGGCGCCGGAAAATGTCAGATTAAATCCGGAGTCGTGCAGAAAAGAGATCGAACCGCTGTATTGCCTATAGCTATCGCGCTGGGTATCGGCGGGCAGCCAGCTGACTGCGGCCGCAAGTTTGCCAAAACCATCCCATTCCATTGCAAAGCGCCCGGCAAGGTCATAGGATTGGCCGTTCATATAACTGGCCGAAAAGAAAACCGGGCCGAACTTGGGCGTATCGTAACGGATGCGGTCGCGGCGGCTGAATCCGTCGAAGTTACTGTAGGACGACGCAATGGAGGCGATAACGACATCATCGCCTGTGCGAAAAAAGAAAGCACCGGCCATGTCTTCGATGGAAGAATAGTTCACCACCGTGGTGCCGGACAGGTCCACTTCGGAGGTGCTGTTAGAGGCCGTATCGCCCTGGCCCAGAGAAAGCTTGCCGAACATGCTATGTTCGATATAAAGGTCCATATGACGCTCGGTGAAGTTGACATCGCCAAGATCGCTGTTTTGCCCGATGTCAAGGTCTCCGAAGCCATCACCGTTGTTGTCGCTATCGTCTACCGAAGAGTTTGACTCCATCTGATTTTCCCATTTGAAGCCGACTGTCCAGTTTTCATCAAATTGATTGGAGCCGGTAAATCGAAAGCGGGTCGACGAGTTTTCATTGTCCACGAATTTGACGTCATTGTCATTGCCGTTATCGCCCCAGAGGACCGCCCGGTTGACCTGGCCGGAAATTTTGAAGTCCAGCGCCTGGGCCGCAGGTAGAATTAACAGGATTGTCAGTGCGATTGTCAACGCAAAAATGCCTAATTGAGCTAATTTCTTCATCTTGAACGTCTCCTTGAATTAAGTTGTTATATTGTTTACTGATCGAGTTTCTATGGTAACGCCGCTTTTAACCACCTCCTTTCCGGGACAAATCGTCCATAAAAAAAGCAGATCAAAACGGTCTCACGGGTCACCATTTTGTCTGCCTTTACATCATCAGCGAGCAAGCCCTTTTTTTACTTAAATCAGCGTAAACGTTCGTGTTGGCAAGGCGAAAGATTCTACAAGATGCTGAAATAACTATGAATGATATTTCATTTCGCCTACCATAGGTATTGGATGAAATCAAGTTGTTTCGCTATTTTTTGCAGCCTGACAATTCGCTTTGCGCTAAATAATTGCTATTGAGAAGGATTTATGTAAGCGCCAGATGTTAGAATGGCGTTAGAATTGTGTTTGAAAATGCCCAACCGGTTGGTTATCTTTGAGAACAATTATTATTCCTAATGTTAAATTGATAGCACTTCCCCAGCTGTATCGTCAACAGCATTCAATGTGCATCGATTTTGGGCGCGTGTTTTTGGCTCTGCGGACAAAACCAGCAGCGGTGCCAAGATGTTAGTCTTTGATCGATGCCCGTCCAATCACATCTGTACCGAATTTCCGGCTGATCGAGTCCAGCGCCTTATCGACTTTTTCCCAATTGTCGCCGGGTGTTTCTTTTTTTTCAAACAGGCCCATCTGGACCGATGCCGTCACGGCTGAAAACCCGGTGGTGCCGACACCAATCAATCGAATCTTCTGAGTCATCTTAAATGCATCGAGCAATTGTGCGGCTGCTTTATAGATGGTATCTGATGATTGGGTGGGAATGGCAATGGTCGTTCGGCGGGTAACTGTTTTAAAGTCCGCATTTTTAATTTTGATAACGATCGTTTTTGCGCGTACGCCGGTCTGTCTGAGCTGGCGTGCGACCTCTGCGGACTGGCTCAAAAGGTAACGTTTGAGCAACTTAACATCACGTGTGTCGGCTGCCAGGGTGCGTTCACTGCTGATGGATTTGTGGGGCGTATGCGGTGTGACCGGAGATGCATCGCTGCCTGTTGAAAGGGCGCGCAGGCGCCGGCCGAATTTGCCCAAATGTTTCAACAGGGCCTTTTCCGGAAGCCGATGTACATCACCCAGGGTGCGGATACCCAGCACCTCCAGCTGGCGCGTCATTTTTTTGCCGACACCGGGGACCTTTCTGATGGGCAGCGATTCAATAAACTGTGGCACCTGCTCCGGCATGATCAGGGTTAGCCCGTCGGGTTTTTCCAGGTCAGAGGCAATCTTGGCCAGAAATTTATTGGGCGCCACGCCGATTGAGCAGGTCAGGTGAACGCTTTCGAATATCCTTCTTTTAATTTCCCGGGCGATCTCCTGGGGCTCACCAAACAGGCGCTGGCAGCCGGTGATATCCATGTAGGCCTCATCGATGGACACCGGTTCCACCAGCGGAGAAAACACTTTCAGCAGGGTCATGACCTTTTTGGATACTTCTTTATAGCGACCCATGCGGGGCGATACGAAAACGCCATGGGGACACTTTTGTTTGGCCTGATAGATGGGCATGGCCGAATGGACGCCGAAGCGTCGCGCCTCATAGCAGGCAGCCGAGACCACACCGCGATTGGAGGTCCCACCAACAATGACACATTTATGCCTCAGCCGGGAGTCATCCAGTTTCTCCACGGAAGCGTAAAACGCATCCATGTCGATGTGTAAAATCATGGGTGTCGTATTTCGAGTTTCGCGTTACGGGTTGCGTGTTGAAGGTTGCGGAACAATATCAGATTCTAATGATTCAATGTTTAATGCAATTGCCGAATTCAAGACCTGAAATGTTCCGTTCACAGAAAAATTGATATACTGTATACAATTTGCCAAATACGAAATGGGGTCGTACCATTATCCTACTGCCAAAAAATAAGGTTGCAAGTTGTTACAAAATTGTATTATTGCAATTGAGCGTATACAGATTCGTAAACCTTTTATTGTTTAATTGGGGTGGTGTCGTGGTTATTTAATCTCAATTCGTCTTCGGCTCACCTTTAGGATAAGAAAATGACAGCATTGAAAACCATAGAAGAAGTCACGCTGTTGTATGAAATTACCACGGCGCTGAATGAGCATCTGGATTTGAGAAAGTCGCTGTATAAAGTGCTGGATATTCTGTCCAGCTCAATGATGATGGTGCGCGGAACTATAACAATTTTAAACCCGCTGCGCAATGAGATTAACATCGAAGTGGCCCACGGTCTTGCGCAAAGCACCATGAACCGCGTCAAATACAAACTTGGTGAGGGTGTCACCGGTAAAGTCATCGAGACCGGAAAGCCGGTCGCAATTCCCAAAATCAGCGAAGAGCCGCTTTTTTTGGATCGCACCGCCAGTCGCAAAAAGAAACAGGACCGTGAGCATTCCTTTATCTGTGTTCCGATCAAAAAAGGCAAGCAGGTCATCGGCGCCCTGTCGGTCGACCGGCCCTACCAGAAGTCATACGCACTCAAAAGCGGCCAGAAGCTGCTGGCGGTGATTGCGACCATGATCGCCAGCCATGTGATCAAGCTGGAGACCATTCGCATGGAAAAGGAGCGCCTGCGCGAGGAAAACCGGCGGCTGCAAAACGTGCTCAAAGACAAATACAGTATCGGCAACATTGTGGGCAACAGCAATAAAATGCGGGAGGTCTTTCAAATGATCTCTCAGGTCTGCAAGAGCAATGCAACTGTGCTGATTCGAGGCGAAAGCGGAACCGGCAAAGAGCTGGTGGCCAACTCGATCCACTACAGCAGCCATCGATCCAAATTGCCCTTTGTGAAGGTCAACTGTGCGGCCCTGCCCGTGAATCTGATTGAAAGCGAGCTGTTCGGCCATGAGAAAGGGGCTTTTACCGGTGCCATCAAACAGAAAATCGGCAAATTTGAGCTGGCGCACAGGGGTACCATTTTTTTGGACGAAATCGGCTCACTGGGGCTGGACGTGCAGGCCAATCTGTTGCGAATCCTTCAGGAAAAAGAATATGAACGCGTCGGTGGGCATCAAACGCTAAAAACCGATGTGCGCATTATCGCCGCCACCAATAAAAATCTTGAAGATGCTGTTGAGGAGGAAACCTTCAGGGGTGATTTGTATTACCGCTTGAATGTCTTTCCGATTTACCTGCCGCCGCTGCGCGAGCGCAAAACCGATATTTTACTGCTGGCCGACCATTTTCTGGAAAAATATGCCAAAGAAAACCATAAAGATATCAAACGGCTGTCGACACCGGCCATTGACATGCTCATGGAATATCACTGGCCGGGAAATGTCAGAGAGCTCGAAAACTGTATCGAGCGAGCGGTCCTGTTGTGTGAGGAGGGCGTCATTCACAGCTACCACCTGCCGCCCACCCTGCAGACCGGCAAGGAATCAGGTACGGTGCCCGCCCTGTCTCTGGAAGATGCCGTCGCCCGCCTGGAAAAAGAAATGATCATAGATGCCCTTAAAAATACACGGGGCAACATCACCGCTGCCGCTGAAATTTTAAACACCACTGTCCGAAAATTTGCTTACAAGGCACAAAAATACGGCGTCGATTACAAAAACTACCGCTAAAATCGCCAGCGTAGCTATTATCTCTTGCCCGATAGCTGTGTTACAAACCGATTTACAATGCTCGAATACTATCGTGTATGCTCCGCTTTTAAATCGGTTTGCGCCTTGCTCTCGAACAAGATCTAACGGCTGCGCTGGCGATTTGAGTTAAGGTATTTAATGCGGGAATGGCGAGCATACAAAAGTCGCTAACTACTTTGGAGATGGGAAAACTGTTTTCGTAAAAGCAGATGGAAAAAACAGCCCCGCCAATGAAGGCGGGGCTGTTTTTGCTTTTAACCGGTTTAACCGGAAACGGGCTAACCGGCCAACCGGATCTTAAATATCATAATACAGGAAAAACTCATGCGGATGCGGCCGCAATTTGACATCGTTAATTTCATTTTCGGTCTTGTATTCAATCCACATATCAATCGCATCCTGGGTGAAGACATCGCCCTTTAACAAAAATTCCTGATCGTCCTTCAGCGAACTGATGGCTTCATCCAAAGAGCCCGGTGCGGACGGAATTTCAGCCAGCTCCTCGGGTGGCAGATTATAAATATCTTTATCGAGTGGATCGCCCGGATCGATTTTGTTCTGGATGCCGTCAATGACGGCCATCAGCATGGCGGAGAATGCCAGATAGCCGTTGCAGGATGGATCCGGTGTTCGAAACTCGATGCGTTTGGCCTTAGGTGATGCCGAATACATCGGGATGCGGACTGCAGCGCTGCGGTTTCGGCTGGAGTAAGCCAGGTTGACGGGCGCCTCGAAACCCGGCACCAGGCGTTTGTATGAATTGGTGGTCGGGTTGGTAAAGGCGGTCAGCGCCCGGCAGTGTTTCAGGATGCCGCCGATGCCGTAAAGCGCCTCCTGCGATACGCCGGCATATTTATCGCCGGCAAACAGCGGCTGGTCGTCTTTCCAGATACTGATGTGGGTGTGCATGCCGGTGCCGTTATCCTCGAAGAGCGGTTTAGGCATGAACGTGACGGTATGATTGTGGCGGTAAGCCACATTTTTAAGCACGTACTTAAACCACATGAGCTGATCTGACATTTGCAGCAGGGGCTTGAAGCGCATGTCGATTTCGGCCTGGCCGGCGGTGGCGACCTCATGATGCTGGGCTTCGATTTCGATGCCCAGGTTTTCCAGCGTTAGCAGCATCTCGGTGCGCAGGTCCTGAAATTTATCCATGGGCGGAACCGGAAAATAGCCTTCTTTGTGGCGTGGCTTGTAGCCAAGGTTGGGGCCTTCTTCCCGGCCGGTGTTCCAGTTACCCTCAACCGAATCGATTTCATAAAAGGCCGCGTAGCGGGTGGATTCAAACCGTATGTCGTCAAAGATAAAGAATTCGGCTTCCGGACCAAAATAAGCCACATCACCGATGCCGCTGCTTTTCAGATACGCGTCTGCTTTTTGGGCGATATTACGGGGATCGCGGGTATAAGCTTCCCGGGTAACCGGATCCACGATGTTGCAGATCAACACCAGCGTCGGGGCCTCATAAAATGGATCCATTTTGGCCGTCGCCGCATCGGGGACCACCAGCATGTCGCTGGCATGTATCGGTTGCCAGCCACGAATACTGGAGCCGTCGAAGCCGAATCCCTCCTCGAAGCTGGACTCCTCCAACTCACTGATCGGAACCGTGAAATGTTGCCACAATCCCGGAAAATCCATGAAACGTAGATCGACGACTTTCGCGCCGTTTTCCTTTGCCATATCCAATACATCTTTGGGTGTCATTAGATCATTCCTCCTTTGTACGATTGATATTAATAAATGAAGATTTCAATTAATTTTTATGCTATTTTGTTGAGGTTAGAACTTATCTTAAAAATAGTAGCTTAATTGTGATGGGATAATACCCAGTTCCCAATTCATAAATGCGGGATTTTTTTGATGGGCAAGGCCGCACAAGGGTTTTGGCCAAGGCGTACCTGAAGTACGTTGCCGGCCAAAAACCCGCGGAGAACGCAGGCCATCGGAAAAATAGCCATTTATGAATGGGAACTAGAGGGCGTCCGGGCCCGTCTCGCCGGTACGTACTCTCAAGGCCTGTTCGACCGGCACCACAAAAATTTTGCCGTCACCGATTTTACCGGTATTGGCGGCCTCCCGGATCGTTTCAACGACCTGGTCGGCCTGGTCGGCATCAATGACGATTTCGATTTTGATCTTGGGTATAAAATCAACGGCATATTCAGCGCCGCGATAGATTTCCTTGTGGCCCTTCTGGCGCCCGTATCCCTTGACCTCCAATACGGTCATTCCCTGTATACCGATTTTATTCAAGGCTTCTTTGACGTCATCGAGTTTAAAGGGCTTGATGATCGCCTCGACTTTTTTCATGTTAAAACCTCCTTTATGCCTTTATTGTGGTTGTCAAAAAAACGTTCCGATTGCGGAAGGTTTTTTTGTTACAACACTTATGCCGCCATCTTTGTTTACGGATCATAATTATCACAAGCGGTATAAATGTCTCTTTCTTTTCCGTCCGGCGTCGTGGTTCAGAAACCGTTTCTAAACCGCTTTGGAGCCCATTTTGCGGATTTTTGGCTGAAAGCGCTTAGCGCTTAACAACAGCCGCAAACCGGCGGAAAAGGGGTTTTGAATTTATAACGGCTTTTATTGAATTTCAAAGCCTCTTTCACCGTGTATGGAGCTGTCGAGGCCGGCAACTTCAGTCTCTTCGGTGACGCGCAGGCCGCCGGTTAATAGTTTGGTGATATAGATCACAATCAGGGTTCCGACCGCGGTAAACACGGCGGTGGCGACAATGGAAATTATCTGGATCCACAGCTGTTTCGGGTTGCCGTAAAACAGTCCTGTGCCGGCTTCATTTACCGCCGGATTGGCGAACAGGCCGGTGGCCAGCGCTCCCCACAGACCGCACATGCCATGAACCCCGAAGGCATCCAGCGAATCGTCATAGCCCAGTTTATGCTTGACCTTGGCCACAAAATAAAAGCCCAGCACGCCGGCGACAAGTCCGATGATCAAAGCAGCCGGCAAGTTAACGAAGCCGGCTGCCGGTGTAATGGCCACCAGACCGGCTACAATTCCTGATGCCAGGCCCAGCACGGTAGGTTTTTTGTCCGTCAGCCACTCAGCAAACATCCAGGTCAGAGCACCCATGGCCGCCGAGGTGTTGGTCACCAAAAACGCCGAGCCGGCCACACCGTCTGCGGCCAGCTGGCTGCCGGCATTAAAGCCAAACCAACCGAACCATAACAGTGCCGCTCCAACTGCGGTGAGGGCGATGCTGGACGGAAACATGGCTTCTTTGCCATAACCGATGCGCTTGCCCAGGACCAGGGCCAGCACCAGGCCGGCCACGCCGGCGTTGATGTGCACCACCGTGCCGCCGGCAAAATCCAGAGCACCCATTTCTCCCATCCAGCCGCCGCCCCAGACCCAATGGGCGATCGGGCAGTAGATGAATGTGACCCACAAGACCGTAAAAACGATCCAGGCCGAAAATTTCATGCGATCGACCACCGAGCCCAGAACCAGGGCAACCGTGATGCCGGCAAAGGTCATCTGAAAAAGCGCAAACACATAGGTGGGGATACTTCCCGAAAGACTGTCTACGCCGATACCGGCTAAAAAGAGATTTTCCAATCCCCCGACGATACCGGCTTTACTCGGACCAAAGGCCATGCTGTAGCCCCACATCATCCAGACAATGCTGGCCAGACAATAGGCTACAAAGGTCATGGCAAACGTATTGAGCAGATTTTTATACCTGGACATGCCGCCGTAAAACAGGGCCAGGCCCGCCGGGGTCATCATCATGACCAGGGCGGTTGAGACAATCATCCAGGCCGTGTCACCCGAATTTAGGCCTTCCGACGCAATTGCTGAAGAAACGGGAAACGCGAGCAAAATTGCAGTTGTCAACATACATTTCGATTTCATCTTCTGGTGTCATCCTCCTTTTCAGCTTGATTCCGAATCCATTCGTCATTTTCGGTTCACATCAACACATGTGATGGTTCGATCATTGAGTTATCCAATCCGGTTGTGATGCCGGTAACCTTTCCATAATGGCTGCTTTGATAGCGGTGACCTGTTCGGGCAAATCCACTTTTTGGCCGTTTATGTCTCTGACGTAAAAGACATCCACGACCTGATCCGCTTTGGTGGCAATTTTGGCGACCCAGATATTCAGATCGCAGCGATAAATCGCATCGGTAATGCTATACAGCAGGCCGAGAAAATCGTAAGTAAACACCTCGATAATGGTAAAAAAACTGGAGCTGGTGTTATCCAGCGAGACGCGATGGGGCTTTTTCGCCAGGCCGGCTTTCCCGTTGCGGTAAGTCCGCACCTTTTTTTTCAGCGCGGCAGCCAGGTCCAGATCGCCGGCCAGTGCGGCGGCAAGGTCGGCAGCTGCCCGGCTCCATTTTTCATCTTCCAGGATCGGGTCCGGTGGCGGCTTGACCTTAAAAATATCCAGGGCGATATGATTGCGCCAGGTGAATACCTGAACGTCGAGGATGTCGATGTTGTTTAAGGTAAAAACACCGGCAATCTTTGACATCAGACCGGGACGATCCTGGGCGCAGATGGTCACCGAGCGGGTATTGGCATCGGCCGCGTGCTCAACTTCCCATAAAAAATCAGATTTGTTGGCGGATAGCTCATGGTAGAGTTTAATATGCGTTTTGATGTTATCCGCCGGCATGTATAAAAGATAGCGTGGCGACATGACCTCCAGCAGTGACTTGACCCTGTCGGCGGCTTTGCGGTTGGGCTCCGAAGCACGGATGTCATCTTTTTTCTGCGAGACAACCTCGACGGCCTCGGCGGTGGCCAGTTCTCCTTTTTCAAGCACATTGAAGACCTTGAGAAAAAAATCCCTTAATAGCGCTGCCGTCCAGTCATTCCAGGCTTTCGGGCCCGTCGCAATTGAATCGGCGACGGTCAGCAAATACAGCATTTTTAGCCGCTCAATGTCCCTTACCTTGCGCGCACAGGAAAGGGCTGTTTCCTCATCATAGATATCTCTGCGGGTGGCGGTCTTTATCAGCAAAAGGTGTTCCTGCACCAGGAACATGACCGTTTCAATATCAGCAGGTTTCATCTTTTTTTCGCTGAGAATGGTCTGAACAACCTCTGCGCCTTTGGTAGAATGATCTTCGACCGATTCGCCTTTGCCGATATCATGCAGTAAAGCCGCCCAGAGCAACAACTTCTTTTTCTTCAGATTGCGGTACAATTTCTCGCATAGTGGCTCCAGACTGCTGTCTTTGGTGGTGCCGAACATTTTTACGGTTTGCACCGTGCGCAATAGATGTTTGTCCACCGGATACAGATGATATTCGTCATACTGGATGCGATTGCGAACCTCGCGAAATTGAGGGATAAATCTTTCCAGAAAATCGGTATTGAGCATTTCGTTGAGGACGTTGAACTGGGGTGCCGGAGCCACCAAAATGCGCTCGAATGAACGAATGATCGGCTCCGATACCCGATAGGTTTTATTGATTAAATAAGAGAATTCTTTTACCAGCCGCTTGGCTTCCGCGCTCAGCGGAATTTTCAGGCGAGCACTTTCCTCAAATATCTTGATCAAAAGAGCCGGGGATTTCATAATTTTTTCGGGGCCGACAAAATTAAGCATTCCCCATTCAATGACTTCCAGGCCGTTTATGTCGCTCTTTTTATGTGATTTTCTTTTGCGTTTTCTGGGTTTCTCATAGCCGAGTTCGTGCAAGAACATCAGATGCTGTTGTTTCAGGGTCTCCATCTGCCCGTGGAGCTCACCCATGAATTTTTCAACCGGGGCCTGCCCGTTATCGGTTTTGTATTTTAGTACGCGGGCCAGCTTGACCTGATTTTCAAAATGCAGCTGGTCACATTTGCGGCCGCAGATGTAATGGATGCGATTGCGGACATGCCATACAAAGGCAACCGATCGCTTTAGGTTCTGGAACTCTTCATGGGAGAGCAATCCGAGATATTCAAGGTCTCTGAATTGTTTGGCGTTAAATGCAATGCGCGCGATCCACAGCATGGTGTGATAATCCCTCAAACCGCCCTGGCCCTCCTTTAAATTGGGCTCCAGAAGATAGGCCGAATCACCGAATTGAGCGTGCCGCTGGCTGTTGCGTTCAACCAGCCAGTTGATAATGGGGCGGGATTTAGGCTGTATGATTTTTGCACGCAGCTCAGCGACCAGATTCGCGTAAAGCATCGACCATCCACACACAAATCGGGCATCCAGCATCGGTGTCAGGATTTCATAGTCCTTGCCGGCCAGCGCCATACATTCCTTCAACGAGCGGGTGGCGTAGCCAACATCCAGACCAATGTCCCACAGCGGATAAATGATTTCCTGAACCAATTTTTCAGCTTCGTTAGGAACTTTCTTTTTAAACAAAAACAACAGGTCGACATCGGAATGGATGCATTGTTCCTCTCTACCGTAACCGCCCTGGGCAATAATGGCATACGGGTTTTTGCGAATATCCATGCGCGGACCCACCATGCTGGTTTCAAATGCCTGACGAAAATAATCATCCAACAACCGGGTATACTGCTTTAAAAAGTCGGGTTCTTTGCCCTTTAGAAGGCGCGCAATCAGCCCTTCGGTTTTTTGCTGTAATTGTTGGGCGGTTTTTTGGTGGATGGCGCTCATTATTCCCGTTTCTTGATATGGTTTAAATAGATCACTTCATGCTGAGCAACATGTATGCCATCAAGACTTAATATTTAAAAATATAATTTTTTCAAGTTGTTAAAGTAGAGACGCTGTCACTTGGCAGTGTCGGATTGTTACAAATTTGGTATAAAACCGCAAAAAATAATACATAAATGTAACATTCGTTTTTTAAATATTTGTCAATTATGGGATGCTGCGGATTGTCGATCGATCATGCGAGCTGCGCGGCGCATGCAAAGCGACCGGCAGGTTCGATTGCGGTAGGCTAGGCAAAACAATTCTCAGATTGACGGGCGTCAGGGAACCTCGACGGTGTCTAAATCATCACAGTCTTTATCAATGCCGCTTGTGAACGGCTGAGCGACATCCGGCTCGGAATTATAAAAATACCGAAAAAAGGCGTGGGTCGTCCGGATGCGAGCGGTTTGACCTCGATTAATACGGCCCTGCCAGACGAGTGCGCCCATGTTGCCGTTACTGTCGACGTCAAATACCTTCAGATAAACATCGCCGTGGGTGGCCTTCAGAAAGCAGACACCGTCTTCGGTATCAACTTCGGATGTGGCCGCACAGCCGGCGAGCATAAAAGCCAGCAGCAAAAGGGCGAGGTAAGCCCTCGTTTTGTTCATGTCTTTCGCCTCCTGTCTTAAGGGACCTGGACGGTATTCAGATCGTTGCACGGGCGATCATCTCCACGTCTGAGAGGTTGGTCTTCGTCAGGCTGGTCATTATAATCATATCGAAAGCGGCCGTGGCGTGTCGTGATTTTCGCAGACGCTCCCTTATTTATCCGGCCCTGCCAGATCTGAGAACCCTGATTGCCCTGAAGGTCCAGATCATAGACGATAACAAAAACGTCGGTATACGACGCTTTAAGGTGACAGGCGCCTTCTTCAGCAGCTGCAACCTGTGCGGTCAAGATGGCGGCCAAAATCAGAGCGAAATGCGCAAACGATGAACGCAGATATGCTCTTCTTATCTGTTTTCCTTTCTAAATGCCAACCGTTGTTTGTTTTAGATCCATCTTAGATAAGACACCAGAAGATAACCCAGCCCAAATGGTATGTCAAAGTTAACTTTTTGGTCATATTCCCGTCATGTTGCGGCTAAACAGGTGGTCTATTGTCATGTGTAATTCGATCGTATGACGGGGTTATCCACCTGGCCTAATGGCCGCGGGCACAATATGAAAAGTTTCCCACTCCCTCAATTCGCCTTGTGCGCAGGGGAAGGTTGTCTCCTCCTTCTAGTCGTGCACCCATCACCTGCCGTTCGAATGACGGATGGGGGAGTCGGGAATCCCCATTTCGAGTGAAGAAAATTAAGGGGCATAATGCTGAAAACGGTAGCAGCTTGCCGCATGGCGAAGGCCTCATTGAGATCTATAAAGGCATGGACACCATGGCCAATGCATTTTCCGTAAACCGCCAAAATAAAACCTGTGATGATAACCGGGTATATTTTACGGGAACAAAAAAAATTTTGACGGTGGAAATAGACCCGGATTTTTCAGTGCGTGCCGGGCAACAACCGGTACAAGAGTGGGTCTGGTCCGCACAGGCATCGGAAGATCTCGCTGAACCTGACCGTCCGGATTGGGTCACAAAACCCATCGCCAGTTATTTGCAAAACATCGGCTGTTTTTCACGTTTATGTCCGGAAGAAGAGATTGCGGTTGCCAAAGCCATCGAGCAGGCGGAGCTGGAAGTATTGCGGGCGATTTTGACATCAGAAATCGCCATAGATCATCTAATCGGTCTGGGCGACCGGGTTCGAAACAGTCAAGGAGCGCCCGCTAAAATCCTCAAGAATATTCATAAGAGAGGAGTCCGGATGTTCGATAAAGAAAAGGTCGATTCTTTTTTGAAAACCACCCGGCAGCTGGTTTACCCGCATGCGGCCGCAAAAGATAATCGAATGGACCTCCGCAACGCGCATTTAAGACCGGATCAGCGGCAGTTGTTGCAGACGTTGTTAAGCCGGCGGATCGATCAAATGTTTGATCTGCTAAAAGAATGGCACTTTGAACCCTGTGTCTTTGATGAAATCGAACAAAAACTTCGAAAGCGGCCGGTTTCATCCGGTTCCCGGAATCATACCCGCACCTTGACGCAGATTGCGCTCAGCCGTGCAAAGGTCAATGCCCGGCGCAGCAAATTGATTCAAGCCAATTTGCGCCTGGTGGTTAGTATTTCCCGGCGATATGCACAACGCGGACTGTCACTGGTTGATCTGATCCAGGAAGGTAACACCGGTTTGATCCGGGCGGCCGATCGCTATGATTACCGTCGCGGAACGCGTTTCAGTACCTGCGCAGTCTGGTGGATCCGGCAGGCCATTCTGCGGGCCATCTATAACCAGGCGAGGACAATTCGGCTGCCCATTCATATCAGAGAGCGGTATCGCAAGATTCAAAAAGCAGCCAACAGTTTGCGGATTGCAAAAAACGGAGACGACAATATTCAAAAACTGGCCGACCGAAGCGGGATACCCTTTGATGAAGTCGATCGTATT
The DNA here is from genome assembly GCA_050122795.1 of Desulfobacterales bacterium. Classification (GTDB taxonomy): domain Bacteria; phylum Desulfobacterota; class Desulfobacteria; order Desulfobacterales; family JAHEIW01; genus JAHEIW01. The sequence goes on along the minus strand of JASFIG010000016.1, from coordinate 6,290 downwards.
TTAGCCATTGCCGGAGAGCCACTTTCGCTGGATGCGCCCTTGAATTCTCAGGCGACACGTTTTGTCGGTGATGCTGTAGAAGACGGTAACCTGAAGGATCCCTTCACCGCTGTCGCCGGTCGTCATCTGGTGGAGCAAACACGCAAAGTTCTTTCTGTTTTAACACCGCGGGAAGAAAAAATTTTACGGATGCGATTTGGCATCGGTGAAAAGAGCGATCACACCCTGGATGAAATCAGCCAGGCCTTTGATCTAACCCGCGAGCGCATCCGACAGATCGAGTCTCGGGCGCTTCAAAAGCTTCAGCAATCAAAATACAGTCGCAGCCTGCGGGCGTTTATCGAGCGTTGAAAACCTAAACCTTGCATGGAAATTAAAAGGGCTCGTGCAACAGTCAGGATTTAATTAAACGATCGCCTAAAAAGGCGTTCCAGATTTTTTCTACCCGATTGCGCAGGTGGCTGAATTTTTCTTCCGGGGCTTTGGCCGGCGTTTCTTGAAGACTGGCCTGATGGGCGGCTGCGCGATAGATCAGATAGGCATGCTTTAAAATGTGGGCGGTATATTCATCGATGGCGCCGGTGGTGATCAGCGTTTGAATCAGGCGCACATTGTCGGTCCATTGCAGCAGAGCCGGGTATGCATGTGATTTTAGCAGCACCAGATACTGCACCAGAAATTCGATATCCACCATGCCGCCTGTATCCTGCTTCAGGTCGAAAATGCCGGCCTCGGGTTTTAACAATTCCTGACGCATGCGATTGCGCATGCGGGTCACTTCTTGCTGCAGCTCGCGCCTTTTCCGTTGGCGCGCCAGAACCGCGTTGCGCGTTTCTGTGAAGTGGTCGATGAGCAGCGGATCTCCGAGAATGGGCCGGGCTTTGATCAGGGCCTGGTGTTCCCAGGTCCAGGCCTGGTTTAGCTGATAATCGCGAAATCCTTCCGCATGGCTGACCAGCACCCCTGCGCCCCCGCTAGGCCGCAAGCGCATATCAATATCATACAGTTTGCCGGCCCGGGTGTGAGATGTCAGGATATGAATCACCCGTTGGCCGAGACGATTGAAAAACTGGGCGCTGTCAATTGCTTGCTGTCCACCTCGTGTTTTTGCCCTGCTCCCGGAATGCAAAAAGACCAGATCCAGATCCGAACCATAGCCCAGTTCCAGACCGCCGAGTTTGCCGTAGGCGATGACCGCAAAGCCGCTATCGCCCCTGTTACCGAACAACTCGCAGCGCGGCTCACCATGTTTGGCCAGCAGATGTTCGTAGGCCAGCGTGACAACCTGCGCCAGCACGGTTTCAGCAATCCATGACAGATGGTCGCTGACACGCATCAAGGGTAACGCCCCGGTTACATCGGCGGCTACCACCCGCAGCACGTTCACTTCCTTAAATACGCACATCTGTTCGATCTGACCTTCCAGATCATCCGCAAGCCCGCTGCGCATACGCCGCTTGAGATCCTCCTTAATCTGCTCGACGTCCGGTGGAATGTATAGCGTACGGGGGTCTAAAAGCTCATCCAATAGCACCGGATGCAATGCCAGAAAAGACGCAATCCAGGGGCTGGCTTCGGTCAGCTGAATCAGGTGCGTGAGCGCATCCGGGTTTTCCAGCAGGAGCGCAAAATAACTGATCCGCCCGCCGATCGATTTTAACAGGTCAACAATGCGGCTCAGCACCCGCTCGGGTCGATTTGCCCCGCCAACGGTTTTCAATACCAGTGGGATTAATTTTTCAAGGCGTTGCTGGCCCTTTGAACCGATTTGATCTACCCCAAGAGCACCGCTTAAATAGTTGAGTAACCGTAGGACTTTCCGGGGCTGTCCGAAACCAACTTCCCTGAGCACGGTTTCGGCCTGTGCATCACTGACCAGAGCCTGCCATATCCCCAGCAGCTGTTTATCGATGTTCTGGATTTCGGTTTGCGTATCTTTGGACTCCAACAGCATCTGGAAATGACGGTGTACGTTGCTGCGGTATTTTTCAAGCTGTTTAAAAAATTCGGAGGTTTTGTTGAATCCCATGGCGGCTGCCAGGCGGGCTTGATCCGCAGGTTCCGAAGGCAAATCATGAGTTTGTTGATCGGCAAATTCCTGCAGACGGTGTTCGGTGTCTCTCAGGAAAACATATGCGTCGGTGAGTTCGTCGCCCACCTCCGGCGGGATGTGGTTTTCACGTACCAGGATGCGAAGCACTTTTTGGATGCTGCGTTCCTGCAGATCAGGTGTGACACCGCCGCGAATGAGTTGAAACATGTGGGCGAAGAATTCAATTTCCCGGATCCCCCCCCATCCCAGTTTAATGTTGTTTTTCATTCCTTTGCGTTGCACCTCGAGGGAAATCATTTGCTTCATTTCCCGCAATGAATCAAAGGCGCCATAGTCCAGATAGCGGCGGTAAACGAATGGGTTTAACTGTTTCAGCAGCCGGTAGCCGGCTTTTTGATCGCCGGCCACAACCCGGGCGCGAATTAAGGCATAGCGCTCCCACTCCCGACCCTGCTCCTGATAATAATTTTCCAGGGCGTCAAAATGCATGACCAGGGGGCCGTTTTCACCGTAAGGCCGCAATCTTAAATCCGTTCGAAACACGATTCCGTCATCAGTGGGGTGACTGAGGACCTTGATCAGCTGGCGGCCCAGGCGGGTAAAGAAATCTTCATTGCTCACAGGTTTCGCGTTGCCGGTTGTTCGGCCGGTTCTGGGGTAAGTGAAAATCAGGTCAATATCGGATGAGAAATTTAACTCTCCGGCTCCCAATTTGCCCAGGCCCAGTACGACAAAGCCCTGGCGGGAGCCATCTTCAGCAATTGGCACACCGTATCGGTTCGAAAGCCAGCGGGTGAGGATGGCAACGGTCTGTGCCAGGCAGGTGTCTGCCATGTTGGAGAGATCCGTGACCGTTTCCACCAGATCGCTCCAGCCGCACAGATCCCGGAACGCTATACGCAGCATTTCCCGTTGCCGAAAGGTTCTCAAGTAGTGGGTCAGTGCCGCCTCATCGATTATATCAGAAAGGATTGCTTTTAATTTTTGATCATAGTCTCTCGCAGCATAGCGACGTTGCAGGTCACCACTGTCAATCAGGTTGGATATTAAAGCGGGGCTGCGTATACAGTTATTGGCAACAAAATTGCTCAATACAAACACGCGTTGTAGGGCGTCTAAAATTCGTGGTTCTTGCGGAAGATGGATGCCGGCTTTTTCTGACGAATCTTTAAACGCCTCCCATTTCGTTTCCAGTTCCTTTTTAAGGATGTCAGGAAGAGCATTCATCTTGGGTCATGTAATACCATATCCGGCTTCTGTGCCAGAATCAATTGTGTTGCCTATGGGAGCCTGTCCTGGAGCAATGGAGTACTGGAAACGCTAATGGATGAGTCAAAGATCAAAATTAACATACAATACTCCAGCACTCCAATATTCCCCAAGATTGAGCTGAACGTCAGTTGCCTCAGAGATGTCTCGACTGTTAATGCCTTGCATATGGAAGCCTCCGGCTCGTGCAAAATTCAGGTAATAATTTGTGAGCACGCGGATGAACTATTTGATATACCCCCAATCCACCAGGCTGCGATAGGCATGCTGGGCATATTGGCCCTGTTGGACGACCTGTAAAAAGCCATGGTAGTGCTGGGCTGCCTGCTGGGTGTTGCCCATGCCTTCCTGGCTGTAACCTTTGAAGAAAATGATATTCGGATTGCCCGGCAGCAGTCTGTCATAGGTGTCGAATTCTTCGTAGGCGCCTTCGAAATCCTTTAGCTGAATCTTGGAGAATCCACTCAGGTGATAGGCCTGGGCTTCTTGAGGATAGGCTTTTTGGGCCATTTCAGAATACTGACGCCCGGCGGCATACTCCTTCTGGATCAACTTGGTTTTTGACATCATGCACAGGGCTACATAATCATTGGGCGCCTGTTTCAACGCCCGTTGAAAATGAGCGCTGGCGGTATCGTATTGGCGTTTGGCCAGCTGACTTTGACCTTTCTCGATTTCTTGGATGGCCCCTTTCCGGGCTCGCAAACGGGCGGTGTTGTCCATATAGCGTTCCCGATACAGCGGTCCGTTCAGGGCGGATCGATACTGGGTATTGGCCATCTGCACGGCTGTATCATAGCGTTCCTGGCTCATCGGATGGGTGGCAAACAACAGGTCGACGGAGGTGGATTTATGTTTTGACATGCTGTTGAGCATCTCCATCAGTCCCACAAAGCCCTCGGACCCGTAGCCGGCGCCCGCCATATATTTCATGCCCAGGGCATCTGCCTCGCGTTCATTGTCGCGGCTGTATGATGCCAGCAGGGCACCGGCCCCGATCTGGCCCAGTTGACCTGCCAGATCCCCCAGGACCGCACTCTGGGTGCCGGCCAGCACCGAAACACCACCCACCACCGCATTGGTGAGCATCCCTTTTGACATCTGCTCGGCTGAATGCCGCGCATTGACATGACCCAGCTCATGGCCCAGCAGGGCGGCCAGTTCGGCCTCGTTTTCCAGAGAAAGCATAATACCGCGGGTGGCGGCGATGGTGCCGCCGGGAAAAGCATAGGCATTGACGTAGGTGGCGTTTACCACTCGAAACGAATAGGGCATGTGGGCCCGGTGGGATTTTGCGGCCATCTTGCTGCCCACCTGGCTGACATAGCTGTTTAGCTGGCTGTCCTGCACCGTCCCGTAATCACTTGAAATCTGCATAGGCGAATATTGCTGGTCAATTTTTACTTCAGTATCCTCAGATACCAGCATTAACTGCTTTTTACCGGTAACAGGGTCCGTGGCGCATCCGAACAGGTAGCCGGCGGCGGCCGTTGATGATAGCCACAAAAAATCTCGGCGGGTCAGTGCACGCGCTGTGGATATTTTCAAAGGTTGCTTTATCATCATGATCTCCTATTTTTTATAATCGGCCTCGTTTTTTTGATCGTCCTCATTTTCGGCCTCGACAGGCGATCCATTCGCATTTTGAAATCTTTTCGTTTTCGAGTACGACGACGAGGACGAGTACGATTACGTCTATAAACAGAGACTTCGTTTACTTTTTATCCGGCGCTACCAATTGATACATTCCCAGCAGGCGCTTACCCAAGATAGCGGCCAGTTGCTTGAAGAAGATGACTCCGTTTTCGGCGTCGTCTTCTAAAATGTGAGTTAGTTTATCCCGGTCGGTCTTCAGCAATTTGGTGGCTTCCAGACACTCGGCTGAGGCGGAATAGACATCCCCTCCAATCAGACTGGACCAGCCGAAAGCTTCTCCATTCATTTTGGCCTGGTAAACCATCTGTTCCGGCTCGCCGACGCTTAGTTTCACACATCCGTTTAGCAGAATAAAAAAGAACTTGGCAGGGTCGTTTTCCTTGAAGAGAATCTCGCCTTTTTGATGTGAAGCGGTTTCGCTGATATCCATGAATTTCTTCACAAAATCCATGCTCGTGCCCGTAAAAAGCTCGGATTGCTTGATATACATGGTTATTCCGATATTCTATCCCCGCGTGCCCTAACACGGCCCTATTTTTTCCGTGGTATCAACACTGTTTATATAAAATAAAGACGCCGACTTGTCAAAAAAATACCTTTACTTGTTGACCGGGTTTCAGGACATAAACGAAAAGGGCCGCAAGCGCTGATACCGCTTGCGGCCCTGAAAAATTGCTTTAATGTTCCATCTGCACTACAGCCGAAACCTCTTCGACGCATTCAGTCGGACGCATCATCATGGAAGCATGAAAAATCGTGCTGCCAATGGCATGGCCCTCTTCTGTCTGGCCATGTAACCGATTCCGACCGAACTGCCTCTCCGAGCGCCAGTGTATGTCTGCCCCGCAAAGCATCAAATATTACATTTTTGTAAAATATACGCCGCAGAGGCGACATTTATGTATGATTACAATTTATTGACTTTTGACCATACGCGTCGATACAGGAATGGCGGGCATTTGTAATTGTCTTAATATGGCATGACCATTGCTACTATGTCATAATTCGGCCGGGCTTTCCATATTTTCGGTTAAGCGTTGATTTGTATCAATTTTTTGTTTTTCAGATCGATTTTATATGGTATAAGCGACGGATTGATAAAGCCCGGCGGATTGCATACAGGGGGCTTTCGGTGAATTCTAAAAGGAGGAAGGCGCCACGTTTAATTATTCCCTGCTGGGGATGCGTTAAAGTGCTGGCTGGCATTGTAACAAACTAAACAATTCTTCCCGGTCGAGATTCGGGAACCATTCCATATGATGCCCCGAATGTTGTATCGCAAGTCCTCCGTGTTTAGGACCGTTTCTGGGGG
>JASFIG010000015.1:0-25314 GCA_050122795.1 Desulfobacterales bacterium | reverse complement strand
AGCGTTTTTATCCGATGCGGTGGCAGCCTATAAGAGTTCGGTGGATTTATCGACGCTGCAGTACAAAGAAGGCCTGGTGGATTTTCAGCGGGTGCTGGATGCCCAGCAGAATTTGGTGCAACAGCAGGACAATCTGGTGACAACCACCGGCGATGTGGGCCTGAATCTGGTTTCCCTGTATAAGGCCCTGGGCGGGGGCTGGGAAATGCGTGCCGGCAGCGATTTTGTACCCGGTGACATCAAGGCTGAAATGAAAGAGCGCACCAACTGGGGTGATCTGCTGTCGTCCGATAAGCTGGAATACCCGCCGGCCGAAGAGGTCGACAATTTATTCAATCGGCCGGATTGGTAGATCGGGTTGCGCGTAACGCGTTTTGAATTTCTGAAGTCTTTTGCGTCTTATGAGTTGATTGAGCTGCAAAATTTAGAATCAAATTTCATTAAACGATTTGGAAGGATACCGTGTACCAGACTCTAGCAATATTAGCCCTATTTGTTCTGATTTACAGCTCGGTCGCCGGACGTGTTGAGCGCTCCTGGATCAGCGGCCCGATCGTGTTCACCATCTTCGGTCTGCTCATAGGCCCGGTCGGTCTGAATCTGCTGTCCTTTGAAACGGACCGGGAAACCATCAAGACTCTGGCGGAATTGACCCTGGCGCTGTTCACGGATGCCGCCGGTGCCGACATCGGTGTGCTCAGAAAAACAAAGGCCTTGCCCATTCGTCTGCTGCTGATCGGCCTGCCCCTGCGGTGACATTGTCGCTCAGACCCTTGTCGGACGTTTGGTGACCCTTCTGATCGGGATCGTCAGCATTCTATTCACAGGGCTGCTGGTTGCCGTATTGGTGTATGCGGTACGGCAAAGTCTGGAAGAATTGCGGAACCGCGGTTGAGATAAACTGAACGGAGCCTGTGCCGCGACCGCAGCTCACCATCTATGATTACAAAAAGAGCAGAGAGGAGCAAAAAACATAGCTGTCATAACGCAACAAGCGAAAGAAAAACCCGGCTTGCTTGCCCGTTATGTGCCCATTTTTCAATGGCTGCCCCACTACAATAAATCGTGGCTGACGGGCGACATCGTCGCAGGCCTGTCGGTGTGGGCCTTGATGGTGCCCCAGTGCTTGGGTTTCGCCGCCATCTGCGGTGTGCCGGTGCAGTATGGTCTGTATGCAGCCGCCATCGCACTGATTGTTTACGCCCTCTTTGCCAGCTCCCGCCACGTGGTCACCGGGCCCAGCTCCACCATCGCTGCCGTCACCGGCGCGGCTGTCCTGTCGGTGGCCAAGGCCGGCTCCAGCGAGGCGGTCGCACTGGTGGCGGCTATTACGATGCTGGCCGGTTTTTTGTACATCATCCTGTCTATTTTAAGAATGGGCTGGGTTTCCAATTTCCTGGCCGAAAGCGTGCTGGTGGGCTTTGTCTTCGGCATCGGCATTGACGTTGCCGTCGGTCAGCTCAAACACCTTACCGGCACAAATGTCACCGGGGAAAGCGTCTGGCAAAAGCTCGCCAGTTGGATAGGAAGCCTGCCCCAGATCAGTACGACTACCCTGGTTGTTGGCGTTGTCGCCCTGGTTATCCTGTTCGCTCTCAAGATCTGCGCCCCCAGAGTGCCGGGCGCATTGGTGACGCTGGTACTGGGCATCGCGGCATCGGCCATATTTAATCTGGCTGATCAGGGTGTGACCGTGGTCGGCAAGGTGCCTCGGGGGCTGCCGATACCGGTCCTGCCGGATATTGGCCTGATCACAAAGAATTTTGATTTGATTCTCACCGGGGCGATTGGCGTGCTGATGGTCGGGTTTTCGGAGTCTCTGGCGGCGGCGCGACAGTATGCATCCAAATACCATTATGACATCGACATCAACCAGGAGATGTTGGCTCAGGGCATGGCCAACGTTAGCTCGGGTATCTTTCAGGGCATCAACGTTGCCGGCAGCCTTTCCAAGAGCTCGGTCAATGATGTCTCGGGTGCTAAATCAGAGATGGCCTCGCTGGCCCAGGGAGTTTTTGTCCTTTTGACCTTGCTGATTCTGGCCCCGCTGTTTGCAGACCTGCCCGAAGCCGTGCTGGGGGCCATCGTCATCCAGGCGGTGGTCACCGGGCTGATGGATGTCAAGGCCATGAAACGGATCTACCGCCTGAATCGCACCGAGTTCTGGGTTGGACTCATCGCCCTGCTGGGCGTGCTCACCTTCGGCACGCTGCAAGGTGTGCTCATCGGCCTCTTTTTGTCCCTGCTGGTGCTCGTTGCCCGATCATCCAAGCCGAATATCCCGGTACTGGGCAGATCCCCCGGAACAGATGTTTTCCATAGTCTCGATCAATACCCGGATAGCGAAACCTATCCGGGGCTGGTCATCATTCGCTTCGACGGCCCTCTGTACTTCGCCACCGCCAATGCTTTGCGCGATAAGGTCAGGGCCGTGACAACTGACACGGACCCGCCGGTGACCATGGTGCTGATAGACATGGAAGGTGTCAATTATCTCGATCTCGAGGGCTCTGATATGTTAAAAGAGATCGCCGAGAATATGAAAAGCGCTGGAGTAGAAATCCATCTGACCCGGGTGAAGCATGATGTCATGGAAATGTTAATGCAGAATGGGGTTGACCGAACCATCGGGCGTGACCATATTCACAGCAAAGTATTCGAAGCGGTCGAGTGGTTTAACCATAAGGCGCAGATTGTTGCATAGAATAACGTATAATTGCTTGCTAATAAAAGATTTCTGAAAGGAGAAGTTGAAAATGGCCAAAGAAAAAGTGAAGCATTTGAGCGGCGTATTTGCTTCTGTGTTTGCTCACGCCGGGCACATCACCAAGGAAGAAGCAAAGGAAATCAGCGGTCTGGCAGATCATGAATTCGAAAAAGCATACGACAAAGCATCCAACATCGCTGAAAACGTCATGCAGCATGAAGGCGAAAAGATGGATAAGTTCCTGGAACATTTCGCAAAAGAGATTGAACAGTACATGGAACATTTTGGCGGGAAATTGTTCAAGTAGGCCTGCTGTCACAGGTTCTGGGTTCAGAGGAACAAGTTTAGCAGATTTTGGGAGGTCAGGTGTCAGAATAAACGAACAGAATCTCTGAAACAGTGGTCCTGAACCCTCCGGACGTTACTCTAATCATTCTCGAATTTAGAAAATTCATAAACGAAAGATAGAACTTGATGCGCTGGAAATGGTTTCTGGGAATTTGTGCTATTTTGATCATCGCTTTGATGGTGGCGGTTTATGTGGTCCTGACGACCTACGACTATAACAAACTCAAGCCGCGCATTGCACGCATGGTCAAAGATGCCACGGGCCGCGAGCTTCGGTTGGGTGGCGAAATAAAGCTTGCGATTGGTTTTTCGCCCTCGCTGGTGGTGACGGATGTAGCGCTTGCCAATGCCTCCTGGGGATCGCAATCTCAAATGATCAAGGTCGAGAAGCTTCAGGCCCAGGTGCGACTGCTACCTCTGCTGCATAGAGATGTGAAGGTGAAGAATATCGGTCTCACGGGAGTTGATGTGCTGCTGGAAACCGATCCAAGCGGAAAAGGCAACTGGGACTTCATTGCTGGTGATAGAAAGGGTAAGAGCGCCGAAACGTTTAAACCAACCGAAATAGACATTGACAAAATCCATATCGAGAATCTGCGATTTATTTTTCACAATGGCAAGACTGGATCCAAAAGACAGTATACTTTGACAGGATTAGATGTAGCCCGGAGTGAAAGCGCAGATGAGCTCACGCTCGGCCTGAAAGCGGATTATGACAGCCAGCCAATTACACTTTCCGGAAAAATCGGACTGATTCGCAATTTATTTGCACGCCAGCGCTTTCCTTTGAATCTGTCCGGGACATTTTCGGATACAACTGTCAAGGTTGCGGGAGCCATTGACGACCTGCCCAATCTTACCGACATCGATTTGAAAATAGATGCTTCCGGCCAGGATCTGTCAGAAATTGGGCCGATCATCGGGCAGGAGCTTCCAAAAACCGATCAATTTGCGCTCAAGGGGCGACTGACGGGTTCTGCAAAAGCCCTATCGCTTAAGGAAGCTCAGGGCAACGCCAGCCGGGGCAGCCTGCAATTCACAGCAAACGGTGCGGTCAAAGATCTGCTCAACCTCAGCGGAATGGACCTGCAGTCCAGGTTAAGCGGCAAGGATCTGGCCGAATTTGGTGTCGTCATTCAAGAAGAACTACCTGCAACCGATGAGTTCGATATTCAGGGCCGGCTGATCGGTTCCACTGATATGCTTGGTTTGAAAGGGGCTCGGGGCAACGCCCGTCGCGGCAGCCTGCAATTCACAGCAAATGGAGCGGTTAAGGATCTGCTTACACTCAGGGGCATGGACCTGAACTCCAGTTTAAAAGGCAAAAATCTGGAAGAATTTGGTGAGATCATCGGAGAAAAACTGCCCGCCACCGATCAATTCGAGATTCAAGGCCTACTGACCGGCTCAACCAATGTGCTCGCTTTGCAGGAGGGACATGTGAGCGCCAGTTTGGGCAGTATGCGTCTAACTTTAACGGGTGCGGTCAAAGATTTGCTCACATTAGGGGGTATTGATCTGCAGTCCAGATTAAACGGCAGCGAACTGGCTGAAATAGGGCTCATGTTCGGTTCAGATCTGCCTCAACTGGGCCCCTTTGACGTTATCGCTAAGCTTTCGGGATCCTCGGAAGCCATTTCGCTGGACCCGTTTTCGGCGATGGTCGAAAAGAGCGATTTTAAAGGCCTGGCCAAGGTAGAGTTTCTAAAGCGCCCGAAAATTACCGCACACCTGGAGTCATCGGTGATCGATTTCACCACCCTGATGAAAAGCTTCGAAAAGAACCAACAAAAACCTGCTGATAAAGCTAAGCAAAAGAGCCGTTTGTTTTCGGATGCTCCACTGCCTCTGGATCTCCTGAAGAAAATGGATGCCGATATCGTGTTAAAAGCCAGGAATATCCATGCTAAAGACGCGCGCCTTAACTTCGGTCACATGATAGTTAAACTCGAGGAGCATGATTTCAGCATCGATAAGCTCGAAGCAACCTATAATGAGACCAAAATTTCGGGAAACCTTCAGATATCGGCCGGCGCGCCCACTCAGGTGGCGACCCATTTTCTGGTTCAAGACTTTAATCTAGGCGATTTTCTCAAGGAAACCGGTAAGAGTGATCAAGTTCGGGCCATTATAGATATCGCGGCCCACGGAAAAAGCAGGGGGGATTCGGTTCACCGCCTGATGGCGAATTTGGACGGTGCGATCGGTGTGGTAATGGGTGAAGGTTACCTGACCAAATACCTCGATATGCTTTCTTCAGGTTTAACCCAAAAGGTCTTCCAAATCTGGAAACCTCACAAAGCAGTTGATCAGATCAAATGTGCAGCGGTGCAGTTCGACATTAAAGCGGGCGTGGCCGCCAGCAAGACCTTTATATTCGACACTCAGGCCGGCATCCTGGCTGGTGAAGGCAATATCAACCTGGGCACCGAAAAGATTAATTTTATACTCGTACCAAAGCCCGCACATCCAGATCTGAGCATTTTAACCAATTTGCGGGTCAGTGGCAGTGTCATTGATCCCCATGTGGGCGTGGACAAGTCCTCTACCTTAACCCAGAGTGCTAAAGCCCTCAGCTTCCTTGCAGTCGGTCCACTCGGACTGCTGGCACCATTCGTACACCTGGGAGCCAATAAAAGTCATCCGTGTAACGTTCCAAGCATCGGGCAATTGGGGCTAAAAGCTCCTGCCAGCGATTAGTCAGTTACCTCTGTTCTGTAAGAGATATGGAAACTGTTTAGACTTTTAAGGCACACGCTAAATCGAGAATTTGATATTTTAGATTTCGTTACGTTATATACAAAAATGATGAATTGTGTCTTCCGGCTATGAAGAGATTACCGCAATATATTAGATAAATCGTCAGCTGATCCCAAATATTCTCAAGCTTTAAAATTGTAGTTTACGCCAACATCCTCCAGGTATTTGAGCGTCTCTAAACCCATTGAACAGTTTTTAGGAATAAGTAGTTTTTGAATTAGAAATGAGAGGTTTTTTCGATAAGCCCCGCTATACAGCGGGATTTTACATCTAATTTTATGTAGATTAAGGAGTTCAACAAGCCGCACAAGGATTTTTATCTGAGGCGTACTCAAATAGGTCATTTAAGAACAGGATATTGTGTTAATTACAATTATAAAAGGACTCTTCTGCGGGCTAATATTATTGGTGCCCCCAAAAGCCATTTTAATAATAGTTAAATTTTCGCAACAGAAATGAGGATTTTTTTGCAAGATCAAGGAAGAATCTGATTTTATACCGGAGGCATACTTGTCGTATGTCGAGGATTAAAATCTGATTGTGACGCAGAGATTGCGGAAAAAGGCCATTTCTGTTGCGAAAATCAGGCGCGGCCCCCGGACCATTTCAGCTTGTTTTTCAAAATATCGAAATACTGCCGCTCCGGCAGGGTAATCAAATGCACCGGATGGGGTCCTTTTTTAACCTGAATTTCATCCTGGTCATTTAACTCCAGGCCCTTTTGTCCATCGAAGGTCAAAACAATATCGGAAGATCCTTCAGCCAGCCGGATGGTGATGTCAGCCGACTGTGGCACGATTAAGGGCCGGTTCGTCAGGGTGAAGGGGCAGATCGGGGTTAAAATAATTCCCGGTACGGCCGGGTGGATGACCGGACCACCGGCAGCCAGTGAATAGGCAGTCGAGCCGGTCGGCGTTGCCACGATCAAGCCGTCGGCGCTGTAGGTGGTCAAATAGTGATCGTCGATGCGGGTTTCGATATGGGCCAGGCGTGCCAGCGCACCACGGTTGATGACCACATCATTGAGTACCGTTTCCCGTGCCCGGATTTTTTCGCCGCGCATTACCTTGACAACGAGCCGCATGCGCTGTCGCAGGATAAAATCACCCTTCAAAACCTTTTCGGCGGCCGGATAAAGATCCTCCTCTGCAATTTCCGCCAGAAAGCCCACTTCACCAAATTTGACCCCCAGAATGGGAATATGATGGTCTCCGATCCAGCGGACCGCACTTAAAAAGGTGCCGTCTCCGCCCAGCACAAAGATGCAGTCCAAATCGGTGGGGGGTGGTGGAAGGGCAGCGTTGTCATTTTCTTGCCCGGATTCTACTGTCTTTTTACGAATAATTTCAATTTTTTTGGACTTCAACCAGCCCTCTAGTTCGTGAGCCTTTTCTTGCGCCTTGGCATCTGATTTGACGACCAGTCCGATTTTTTTCAAAGCGTTTCGCTAGCTCCTTTTGGATGATTTCTTTTGATTGTTCATACAAATTTGATGCGAAAACAGCAAGATCTTTTTCAATGCATCCAAAGGAGCGGTTGTACAGCTTAATCATTGTTCTTGACAGACCGAAAAGCGATCGCATACTTAAATAGCACAATATTGCCGTAAATTGAGAAAGGAAGTACAGGGGGTGAAGAAAACGAAGATTGTTCAATCTGCGATAGTGGCAATTCTGCTTTTGCTCATTTTAGGTGCCTTAATTTTCTGGTTTTCTTCTAAATCGGATGTTTTAACCAACAACAGCATCAAAATAGGTGAAATCCAAACCTACAGCAAACTCACCAGTTTCACCTTTCCCTATCGAAATGGCTGGCAACTTGCTTTAGAAGAGATCAACTCTGCCGGGGGGGTGTTGGGCAAGCAACTCGAGATTATTTCCCGGGACGATGCCGGTGAGCCGGGAACTGCGGTGACAATTGCAGAAGAATTGATTCTTAAAGATAAAGTTGTTTTGCTGATGGGCTCTTTTCTGTCCAACGTGGGACTGGCGCTAACGGATTTTGCCAAGCGAAATAAAACCCTCTATATTGCGGCCGAACCGTTGTCGGATGCGGTGGTGTGGGCCAAAGGCAATCGCTATACCTTCCGCCTGCGTCCCTCAACTTACATGCAAGCGGCCATGCTGGCCGAAGGCGCAGCCAAAATACCGGCCAAACGTTGGGCCACTATTGCGCCGAACTACGCCTACGGTAAAGATGCGGTCGCCTCATTTAAAAAGATTTTGAAAGTCAAACGCCCGGATGTGGTATTTGTCGCTGAACAGTGGCCGGCACTGTTCAATATCAACGCAGGTGTTGAAATTCAGGCCCTGGCGGACGCCAGGCCTGAAGCCGTCTATAATGTGACGTTCGCCAGTGACTTGGCCAAATTTGTGCGCGAAGGCAAGTTAAGAGGCTTCTTTGAAGCCGTCTCTGTGGTGAGTTTGTTGACAGGTGAACCCGAATATTTAGACCCTTTAAAGGCTGAAGCGCCTGAGGGCTGGCTGGTCACCGGGTATCCCTGGTACGATATCAAGACACCGGCCCACAGCAAGTTTGTTGCGGCCTATCAAAAGAAATTCAATGACTACCCGCGCACCGGGTCGATCGTCGGCTACAATGCCATGTATTCCGTTTACCATGTGCTTAAAAAGGCCGGTTCCACAGACACCGAAAAACTGGTCGATGCCATGGAAGGGTTATCCTTTGAATCCATCGTCGGTCCGATCACTTACCGCAAAATCGACCACCAGTCGACCATGGGTGCCTATGTGGGCCACACCGCCCTTAAAGACGGCAAAGGCATCATGGTCGATTGGCGCTATGCAGACGGCAAAGATTACTTGCCCACTGACGCAGAAGTCACAAAACTGCGGCCACAATAAAAAAACGCAAACATGGAGTAAAGGAGCAATTCAGTGATGGCGTAAAATCAATTGCGGATTTTAGATTGTGAATTGCAGATTGAAATATCAAACACATCACATGTTCAAAATCCGAAATCTTAAGGTCTCCAACACTCCAGCACTCCAATACTCCATTTTCTGAACAGTACCCACTGTATCTGTTTTATATCCGATTGCGGATAAAGATCCATCAGCCTTGAGGAAGTGTATTTTGAGCTTCTACCTTGTTCAGTTTCTAACCGGCTTGTCGGATGCCTCTGCTCTTTTTATGGTTGCCTGTGGACTTTCTCTGATTTTCGGGGTTTTACGAATTGTCAACCTGGCTCACGGTTCTTTCTACATGGTGGGCGCATATATCGCCTTTTATTTGATAGCCTCCTTACCTCAGGGGGCTTTTTACTTCTGGGCCGGGATTTTGCTGGCCGCATTATGTGTCGGACTCATCGGCATCATTATTGAAACCTTGTTGTTGAGACGGCTATATCGTGCGCCGGAGCTGTTCATCTTGTTTGCCACATTCGGCATTGTCTTAATATTTCAAGACCTGTCCCGCTGGCTCTTTGGTGCTGAAGATATTCTCGGGCAGCAGGCGCCGGGAGCTGCCGGCAGTATCGATATTATGGGCGTTTTACTTCCGCAATATGATCTTGTCCTGATTACGATGGCGCCGTTGGTTCTGGTGGGGCTCTGGTTTCTGTTATATCGGACTCGCTGGGGTATTCTGGTGCGGGCGGCCACCGAAGATCGTGAAATGACAGATGCTCTGGGTGTAAATCAAAGTCGGTTATTTACCGGTGTGTTCTTTTTGGGGTCCTGCCTGGCTGGGCTGGGGGGCGCCATTCAACTCCCCAAAGGAGGGGCCAATCTGTTGATGGATCTAAACATTATTGCTGCAGCCTTTGTCGTCGTGGTGGTTGGCGGTATGGGCAGCATACCGGGCGCTTATCTGGCGGCGGTGATTATCGGTGAGCTGAACGCATTTGGTATTCTCATATTTCCGCAAAGCACTCTGGTGTTAATGTTCCTGGTCATGGCGGTGGTTCTGGTTGTGCGACCGCATGGCCTGTTGGGCAGTCCTGAAACCGAGGAACAGGGCGAATCGAAAATATCCGCTGCAACCCTAAAACCCGCCTCCAAAAACATAAAGCTGTCGGGTCTGGCGCTTCTGATCCTGTTGTTGATGATTCCCGTATTTATAGGGTCCTTTGGCCTGGTGCTGCTCACTGAAATTGCCCTTTTTGCGCTGGCCAGCATGAGCTTGTATTTCATGATGGGGCCCGGGGGGATGGTGTCTTTTGGCCATGCGGCCTTTTTCGGTGGCGGTGCCTACGCTGCGGCCTTGCTGGTGCACTACGTGCAAACGCCCATGGAACTGACCCTGGTGTTAGCACCTTTGCTGGTCGGGCTACTGGCTTTGATCATCGGGTGGTTTTGCGTGCGGCTGTCGGGCGTTTATATGGCAATGCTGACGTTGGCCTTTGCTCAGATTTGCTGGTCGATCGTGTTTCAATGGGGTGAATTTAGCGGTGGTGATGACGGGATCCTGGGTATCTGGCCTGCGACCTGGGCCGGTGAAAAGATCGTGTTTTACTATCTGACATTGGTTCTGTGTGTTGGCGGCATTCTGGCGCTGCGCTATTTTATATTCACACCCTTTGGCTACGCCATGCGCGCCTGTCGCGATTCGGCGCTGCGTGTCGATTCGATCGGCATCAACCGTCATGCACATCAATGGCTTGCTTTTATCATTGCGGGCGTTTTTGCCGGATTGGCCGGCGGAATTTATGTGTTTTCAAAAGGCAATGTGTTTCCGGATGTAATGGCCATTCCGCGCTCTTTTGATTTTCTGTTTATGATTCTGCTGGGCGGTATCGAGACCCTTTTGGGGCCCATTGTCGGTTCGGCTGCCTTTACCTGGCTGCAAGACATAATTGCACGGATTGATTACTGGCAATTTATTTTAGGTTCTATTTTTATTATTTTGGTGATTGCATTTCCGGATGGAATTGTCGGGTCCATCAAGGATCGATGGGGGAAGTATTTTGAAGATTAACCTCATCATTGCAGGTTATAAGGAACAAGATAGATTGTTTAACCACGAAAACACGAAAACGAATCATGGCAAACATATTAGAAGTTCAACATCTGTATAAAGCCTTTGGCGGTGTAAAAGCCGTGCGCAATGTGAGTTTCGAATTGTCAGAAGGGCAATTGCTGGCCATGATCGGACCCAACGGAGCCGGAAAATCCACCTGTTTTAATTTAATCAACGGGCAGCTCAGGCCGGATCGCGGCGATATTGTCATCATGGGCAAGCGGATTAACGGCAGCAAACCAAGAGATGTCTGGCAGTTGGGCGTGGGCCGCACCTTTCAGATAACCGCAACGTTTCCGTCAATGACGGTACTGGAAAACGTCCAAATGTCACTTTTATCACATCATCGGCAAACCAAATCCCTTCTCAGAAAATTCCGCCATCTTCATGTGGATGAAGCGATGGCGTTAATCAACTTGGTGGGTATAGCCGATCAGGCAGACCGCCCCTGTGGTGTTCTCGCTTACGGCGACCTTAAACGCGTGGAACTGGCGGTTGCATTGGGCAATCAGCCCAAACTGCTGCTGATGGACGAGCCCACTGCAGGGATGGGGCCGGCTGAGAGCCGGAAGTTGATGAAGCTGACGGAAACAATCGTCCATACGCGCAAGATAGGCGTATTATTTACCGAGCATGATATGCAGGTGGTATTTGATTATGCAGATCGGATCATTGTTTTAAATCGCGGCCAAACGATAGCTGAAGGACCGCCGAATGAAATTCAAAAAAACAGTGAAGTCAAAAAAATTTATCTGGGGAGCACATCCTCATAATCGCTAAGATTTTAAAATGGGCCCCAACAATCAAGACATCATCCTTCGGGTTGATTCTCTCAACGCCTTTTATGGAAAGGCTCAGATTCTTTTCGATGTGTCAATCGATGTTGACTGCGGGGAGGTTGTCGTATTGCTCGGCCGTAATGGTGCCGGTAAAACAACCACCCTCAAAAGTGTCATGGGAATGGTGTCTTCCATAAATGGAAAGATCATTTTCAAGGGAAAACCGATTGATGGATTACCGCCCTATAAGTGCTGTGCGCGGGGCCTGGGATATGTGCCCCAGAATCGTCGCGTATTCAAACGCCTGACGGTATTGGAAAACCTGGAAGCCGGGCGGCAGCCGCCGACAATGGGGTATGCGGTGTGGACGCCCGAGCGTTTATTTGATCTTTTCCCGAATCTGGCCGAAAGGCGCAATCACCTGGCCGGCATGCTGAGCGGCGGAGAACAGCAAATGCTCAGCATTTCCCGTACCTTGATGGGCAACCCCGAGCTGATCATTCTTGATGAACCCACCGAAGGTTTGGCGCCGATTATTGTCAATCAACTCACAGCGACCATCCAGCGCTTAAAATCTGAGGGAATTTCGATTCTGATGGCGGAACAAAATTTAAATTTTACCAGAACGAACTGTGACCGGGCCTATATCCTTTACCAGGGGCGTATCCAATATCAGAGCCTGATCACCGAACTTTCGCAGGAGGCTTATGAACGATACTGTGCGCTGTAGTTCCGGAAGTCAGATGTCAGATGACAGCGGTCAGATGTCAGAAGATCCGTCTTTGCATTAAAATGCTACGCCGGGACAAGTCGCCGCGGCAAGCAGGTGATGGAAGTCAAAAAAAAAGAACCTTTTTGTAGAATAGGATAGCTCTCCGCGGCTACCGGGAGCCAGCAGCCGGTGACCAGCTGCTAGTAGCCGATTTACTCCCATTCCTGCGCGCGTTCGCCCAGATTGCCATAGCGGTGGTAGGTATGGCAGATGCTTTGCTGGCGGAAGTATTGCAAAAGCTCGATGCGGCCTTCCATCATCACCGGGCTGCGGGCGATGTAGAATCCGGTTTTGGCGGCAGCTGCAAACAGCTCAGGCGGCACCCGATCCGGGGCCGCATAGCGAATGCGGTCGATGTCCGGTATCCCGGCAATCAAATCCGCATCGGTTTGCCTTAAGATTGAATGCCCGCCGACCAGTCGGCGTCCGTCCGCTGAATATAGAAATTGCATCACCGTATTGTCCAATCCTTCAGGTGCACTGATCAACAATTGGCACCCGCTAATCCGGCTTGCTGCAATGCGGGCCAGGGTGTCAAACAGGCTGTCTTTTGCATGAATGCGGACCCGCATTTTGCCGACCGGCAGGTAGCGCAGAATGTTATCCTGCCCGCGCAGATGAAAATAATCGATCTCGCGGTCAAACACCTGCTCCATCCGATACAGGTAGCTTTTGATGGCCCGAATCGTTCTTTCAATATCGGACTTCAAGCCCTCAAATTTACCCCGTTCGAGGTCTTGCTGCCATTGCTGTGCCAGATGCAATAAGGGATGCGGCTGCTGAAGCGGGCCGGCTGTCGGCATCTCGATTTCATCGAATTCCATAAACTGGGCAACATATGTGGGTCCGCCGGCCTTGAAGCCGGCGCCCAGGGCGGATTTGCCCATGCCCCCAAAGGGCTGGCGCAGCGTAACGGCGCCGGTGGTGCCCCGGTTGATGTACAGATTGCCGGCTTTGACAGCGTTTTTCCAGCGCGTCTGCTCGCGAGGATCGAGGCTTTCAATCCCGGAAGTCAGGCCATAGCCGGTTTGATTGACCATCGCGATGGCGTGATTCAGATTGCTAGCCTGCATGACCCCCAGCAGGGGACCAAAAAATTCGGTCATGTGGGTGATGCTGCCCGGTCGGACATCCCATTTGATTCCCGGCGTCCATATGCTCGGATTGTCATCGGTCATTTCAGGTTTCAGGGCCCACTTTTCCCCCGTCTCCCGGTGGGTGAGCGCTTTTTTTAAATCCCCGCCGGGCGGGCGGATCAACGGCCCCATTTTGTTTTCAAAATCCCATGCGGATCCGGTGCGGAAACTGCGGGCCGCATCCACCAGCTGTTTTTTAAACCGGGGATCGTCATAAATTTCTTTTTCCAGGATCAGTAAAGATGTGGCCGAGCATTTTTGGCCGCTGTTGCCAAAGGCCGAATATATAACGTTGCCGATGGCCTGGTCGCGATCCGACATGGCGGTGACAATCGTGGCGTTTTTGCCGCCGGTTTCGGCAGCCAGAAAAACATCCGGTCGTTGCTTTAATATGCTCAAACCGGTGTCGGTACCGCCGGTTAGAATAACGAAGGCCACATCCGGGTGGGTGACCAATTTTTGGCCGGCCACCTCCCCCGAGCAGGGCAGAAACTGCAATACTTTTCGGGATACCCCGGCGCGCCAGAAGCATTGACACAGTTCCCAGGCCACCAGCACCGCATCGGACGACGGTTTAAAGATCACCGTGTTGCCGGCTGCCAGTGACGCCACAATACCCCCGCAGGGGATGGCGATCGGAAAGTTCCATGGGGATATGACCACCCCAACACCTTTACCGCGGCAACCGAGGGTCTTGATATGGGCGTAACCATTCGCCGCCCGGGGATAAAATTCGGCAAAATCGATTGCCTCGGAAACTTCCACGTCAGATTCGGTAAACACCTTGCCGGTATCAGCGGCAGCAGCCCCGATCAAATCGCCGCGAGCCTTCCGGAGTTGCATGGCCACTTGCGCTAAAATCCGCTGGCGTTCGGCAAAACTTTGGCGGCGCCATCCGTCCGGATCGCTTTTGGCGGTTCCTGCGGCCTGCTCTACGTCGGCTGCATTGGCCAGGGCAACGCGGGCCACAATAACTCCGGCATTGATTTGAGACGGATCCCGGCTTTCTTTATATTCGCGGTCCGCAAAAATGTCCTCACCGTCGATCACCAGCGGGATGTCGGCGGGCGGGTCTGCTGAATTCTTTTTCCATTTACGGCGAATGCCCGCAGCCCATTTACGGTTGGCCGCCAGTGACCAATCGGTGTTGGGTTCGTTTTTAAAATCCGCTGTGAGGTCGGACTCCTTTGGGGGCCTAAATGTTTCTTCGAGTCGGTTTTGTTGGCGATGCGGTGTTTGGCCGACGGCGCTCTTTTGCCGAAGGCTGTCTGCGAACCGGTCGGCCAGAGTCTGCCAGTGGTTGGATCGGGTCGTGAGCTGACCGATGTGGCGCAAAAAGTTCTGGTTGCCGGAATTTTCATCCAGACGCCTTATCAGATAGGCAATGGCATTGATGAATTGGGCCTGCGTGGCAACCGGCGCATACAGCACGATTTCTTGCCCGGTTTCTTGAATGGCGCGACGCACATGATCGGCCATGCCTTCGAGCATCTCAAATGAAAAATAGGGCAAGACCTTATTGCGTTGAGCCGTCAAATAGGCATAGGCCAGTTCAAAAAGATTGTGAGAGGCTATGCCCAGCCTCACGGCCTGAATGTTATCGGGCTGCATGCCAAAATCGATCATGCGTTTGTAATTGGCATCGGTGGCAAGCTTGTTGTCGTAAGGTGCCAGAGGCCAGTCAAAAATGGCGGCTTCGACTTTTTCCATTTCCATGTTGGCGCCCTTGACGATGCGGATTTTGACCGGGCTTCCACCGGCGTCCATGCGCTGACGGGCCCATCCCGATATTTTTTGCAGCATGCCGTATGAATCCGGCAAATAGGCCTGCAAAGCCATTCCGGCGAAAAAAGACTTGAATTCCGGCCGATCCAGGGTTCGCATGAAAGCGGCGGCTGTAATGTTCAGATCCCGGTAGCTCTCCATGTCAAGGTTGACGAATTTCGGTGCCCGGTTGCCGTCAGGTCCTGTAAACTGGTTTTCTGCAGCCGTGCGGTATAACTCGGCCAGCCGCTCGCTGATATGATTGACTGAATACTCAAAGGCCAGCGGTTGAATCTGAGAAAAGATGGCTGAGATTTTAACAGAAACATATTCGATGTCCGGGTTTTGCAAATCGCGCCGGTATTGATCAAGTTGTTTACGGGCCTCGTTTTCGCCTAAAACCGCTTCACCTAAATGGTTGATGTTGACCCGCACCCCTTGCGCTTTTTTGTTTTGCAAATACGCCTGCAAAGCGTCGGTTTCACCCGGGATGATCACATGACTGCTGTCCGCCCGCATTTTTTTGATCATTTGCGGTACCGTCAGATGCGGCATAAGGTGCGCGGCAACCTTAACAATTTGCATCAACAGGCGCTCGAGCGGCGGAAAAAATTTGGGGATGCCATACGCAGAGAGTAAATAAGTAATCTGATCGGCGCTCCGGCGCGGGTTGGTGGACCGGAAGCTTTGATCGATGAGCTGGGTCAGCACAACTTTATCGGTTGGATTTGCCAGCAGGCGGGCCAGTTGGTTGTATCGTTTTTTTTCCCGGAGTTGCAGCAATTCATTAGCCCGCTTTTGCCAGGTTTCTGCCAGAGTGATGGCGGATTTGACGATGTCTTCATTCTTATGCATTTTTTTAGATTACAGATTGGTATAAAGATGGTTTAAATCAGTGCGTGACGTAAAAATTTAAAAATAATGCCTGCATGCTCAGTTGTCACGATATGTCGGGCACAGAAATTATGGTAATGGGTATTTGGTATTGTGTAAATTCGTGCAGAAGAAATGGTTTTTAAAAAGCAGTCGTAATCTAAGGAAGGAGCTTATCGTCCAATTGGTTTAAGATTTAATCTAAAATCCACAACCCGCAATCCACAATATTCTTTATTCTCCCAGATAAGCCTCGCGGACCATTTCATTTTTTTCCAGATTTTCAGCGGTGTCGCTCAGCACCACCGAACCCGATTGCAGCACATAGCCACGGCTGGCAACCTGCAAAGCGATGCGGGCATTTTGCTCAACCAGCAAGATCGTCGTACCGGCATCGTGCAGCTGGCGAATGGTATCAAAGATGTCATCAACCAGCACCGGTGCAAGGCCCATGGACGGTTCATCCAGCAAAAGAACTTTCGGATTGGCCATCAGCGCGCGGCCCATGGCCAGCATCTGTTGCTCACCCCCGCTGAGGGTGCCGGCCACCTGTTTGCTGCGCTCTTTGAGGCGTGGAAAGAGGCCCAAGACCCGGTCGAGGTTAGCTTTATTTTTTTGAGTGTCTTTGCTGATGAAGGCACCCATGTCCAGGTTTTCCATAACCGTCAGGGTGCCGAAAATACGACGGCCCTCCGGCACCTGGACGACGCCTTTTTGAACAATTTTGTGGGCCCGAAGCCGGGTCAATTCCTCACCGTTCAAGCGGATCGATCCTTTGCGGGGTTTTAACAGGCCGCTGGTCGTTTTGAGCATGGTGCTTTTACCCGCACCATTGGCGCCGATGATCGTGACAATCTCACCTTCTTCTACGTTTACCGACACATCCCTTAGCGCGTGAATGTGCCCGTAATAGGTGTGGATCCCTTCGACTTCAAGCATTGCCATTGTAAACGTCCTCCTGATTTCTTAGACCTAAGCGGCTGCGTCAGCTGATGCCGCTCCCGTTCCCAGATAGGCCTCGATCACTTTGGGGTTCTTTTGAATTTCAGCCGGCGTGCCCTCGGCGATTTTTTCACCGTAGTCCAGGACAGTGACCGTTTCAGAAATGCCCATGACAACCTTCATCTGATGCTCGATTAAGATGATGGTGATACCGAGCTCATCGCGCAGATGCTGAATGAAGTCCATCATTTCCTGGGTCTCTTTGGGGTTCATGCCGGCGGCGGGCTCATCCAGCAACAAAATCTTTGGCTGGGTTGCCAGCGCGCGGGCGATTTCCAGCCGACGCTGTTCGCCGTATGGCAAATTTTTGGCCAGCAGCTCCCCTTTTCCGGCCAGATTAACAAAGCGCAGCAGGCGGCTGCTTTCCTCATCGGCCTTCTGCTCCTCTTTGCGAGTCCCTGGGCTGCCCATGACAATTCCCAAAAAGCGTGCTTTAAGATGGGTGTGCAGGCCCACCAGAATGTTTTCCATCGCTGTCAGGGCGGGGAACAGCCGAATATTCTGATAGGTCCGTGCAACCCCCAGGCGCACAATCTGATCCGGTAACAATCCCACCAGAGAGTGGCCCGCCAAATCAATTTCGCCGAATTCGGGCTTGTAAAAACCCGTGATGCAATTAAACAAAGTGGTTTTACCGGCACCGTTGGGCCCGATGACACTGTGGATGCTGTTTTCCTTGACATCCAGATCCAGATTGTCAATGGCAACCAGACCGCCAAATTGCTTGGTGAGCCTTTTTGTTTTCAAAATTGCCATGTTTTCCTCCTAACCGCTCGCCGGGGCGGGTTCCGCCGCCTCTGTACCCGTTTCGTCTTCTTCCAGGTGAAGCTCGCGCCGCCGCTTGACATCCGGCCACAAGCCTTCCGGTTTCAACAGCATCATGGCGACCAGCGCAGCACCATATACCAGCAGCCGGTAGTCGGCAAATTCGCGCAGCAGCTCGGGCAGCCCCACCAGCGCAAAGGACCCCACAATGACGCCGGGAATGCTTCCCATGCCGCCCACGATGATCAGACAGATAATGTTGATGGATACGATGACGTTGAAGCTATGGGGATAGACCGAGCCGATTTTGGTGGCAAAAATGGCGCCGCTCAGGGCCGAAAAACCGGCGCCGGTGGCAAAGGCCATCAGTTTGGTGGCCACCAGATTGATGCCCATGGCCTGGGCCACGTCCTCATCTTCGCGTACGGCCATCCAGGCTCTGCCCAGGCGGGAGTCCCGCAGGCGCCAGGAAATAAAGCCGACCAGCAGGCAGCCGGCCAGAATAAAATAGTAGACCTGCTGTGGCGTGGTAAATGTGTAGCCCGCTATGCTGATATTGGGAATCTGGCCGATGCCCTGGGCGCCGCCGATCCACGGGCGCAGCCAGTCGGACAGGACCAGGATCCGAATGATTTCACCAAACCCCAGGGTGGCGATGGCCAGGTAATCGCCGCGCATTTTTAATACCGGGACCCCCAGCAGCACCCCGGAAAGGATGCCCGCGGCGATCACGAAGGGCAGGGCCGACCAGAAGCCCAGACTGAAAAAACCCAGTTCCGGGGATGTCAAAATGGCGACCACATAAGAGCCCACGGCGAAAAAGGCCACATAGCCCAGATCCAGCAAACCGGCAAACCCTACCACGATATTCAGACCCAGCCCCAGGAGCACATAAAGGCCCACGATGGTTAACACCTCGCTGAGAAACAGCCCCAAAATTTTCGGCAGTACCAGCAGGATAAATGCAATAACCAGTATCGTAGCAAGTTTTAGCTTGCGCTGTTGACCGGCGGGCAACCCTTGCACCTTGCTTTTAACAGCGCTACCTTTACGGCCCCACACAAACACTAAAACCGCGATCAAAACGAACAGCCCGATCGCACCTTTTATGGACAGGCCGTTGGGGGCGAACAAAAACAGGTTGATCTTGGCCAGCGGGCCCCAGAGGGAAATGACCGGGCGCAACATGTCCTGCAGCACGCCCGCGATTATCACACTGCTCAAAGCGGTAACGATCGTTTTGCGGATGTTTGCTGGAGCCAGAAACAGCACGCCGGCAGCAAGACCGCTCAGAACACCGCTCAATAGCAACAGCGGGATGCCCGGTTTGGGGCCCAAATAAAAAGTCAATATCTGATATAGCGACGGCGAGGCATTGATAAACACCATCCGCAGGTTGATGGTCTTGCCGACGGCGACCAGCAGGGCAATGCCGGCCGCTGTCATCAAGCCCACAAGGATGGCAAGACCAATGGCCATTGCGGTCTGCTCACGGCTGGTTCTTTTAGCAGCCAGATAGCTGAGGAAAACCGCTGTGAGCAACAGCAGGGCGTTACCCATGGTCACGACGTTGTAAATGATGTCACGCTTGTTGAAGGCCTCGACCATGCCGATCAGAGAGAGCATAACCGCTGTGAGAGCTCCGATCAGCCCGATATTGACCGCATATCGCCACGGAGATGGATCCTGATTCATTTTTCTAAAATCGTCCTTTCCGACATTTAGATAATTATCAACTGAGTTTTGCACGATCTCATTAATTTACATGCAAAAATCAGTTGCTAAGCTTTTTTAACTGCCAGGCGTTCGCCCAGAATCCCGGTCGGGCGGAAAATCAGCACCATGACCAGCATGGTGAAAGCAATGGCGTCTTTTAACTGATAGGGCGCCACGATACCCAGTCCGTCGAGAAACAAACTGGGGCCGACGGATTCGACCAGGCCGAGGAAGATGCCGCCCAGCATGGCTCCCGGGATGTTGCCGATGCCCCCTAAAACCGCCGCGGTAAACGCTTTGATGCCGGGGATGAAGCCCATGAAAAAATGCACCTGCTTGAACATAATGGCATACAGCACACCGGCTGCACCGGCGGCGGCGCCCCCGACCACAAAGGTCATGGAAATCATTTTGTCCACGTCGATGCCCATCAGGGCAGAGGCTTCCTTGTCCTCGGAGACCGACCGAATGGCCTTGCCGATACGGCTTTTCATGACAAAGCTATACAGGGCGAGCATCAGCACAATGGCGGCCACAATGACAACGGCCTGAAATTTGAGAATACGGATACCGCCGATCATCCAGTGGCCTTCCAGCATGGCGATGTCCGGGTAAGCCTGGAAGCTGGAACCGTATAGCCCCCGAAACAGGTATTGCAGAAAAAAGGAGGCGCCGATGGCGGTAATCAGCGGGATCAGCCGCGGTGCGCCTCTGAGCGGCCGGTAGGCGATCCGTTCCAGGAAAAAGGCAATCGTAACGGATATGGACATGGACACCAGGAAAATGACAGCCAGGCACAGAATCGGTTGGGCATCCAGAAAGCCGCTGCGGTAAAACCAGGCGGCCACGAAATAGGCTGTGTAGGGTCCGCTCATGAAAACTTCACCGTGGGCGAAGTTGATCATGCGCAGCACGCCGTAGACCATGGTATATCCGGTGGCGATCAGCGCGTACACACTGCCCTGGGCCAGGCCGAAGATGATGAAGTCGATCCAGTGTCTGGCGGTATACGTCCCTTTGATCAGCGTTGAGATCGAGCCCCAGATCACCAGAAACAACAGACCGCCGCCGATAAGGTACATCACCACATCGGTGGGCGAAATTCGTTCACGAATTTTTTGCAACATTGTTTGTATCCCTCTTGGTCCTTGCGAGCCTGATGTTTGCCTCGGGAGAAAGCACGTTTCGCGCAGCAGGAGATATTGCGTCTTTTGAGGTTCGGCAAACGGGCGGGGAAAACCCCCATTTTGCGGGTCGAGCCGGGCATCCTGAGAATACCCGGCTCTCATAAATGCTTAAGAAGAAGCCGGCACCCGATAAGGCCGGCTTCTTCGATTTACGTTAATACGGTTTCCAGTAAGGTTTGGTCGGCATGGCCCCTTTTTTGACGTTATCCTCTGCAGTTTGATAGACTGCAATTTTTGGATCCGCACAGTCGCCATACTGGTCACAGTTAATCTTGCCGGTCAGCCCCTGCATATTCTTGGTGGCCAACAGCGCATCCCGCACCGCTTTACGGCCGATGACCAGATTATCGCCTTCTTTGACGGCCACTTTGTCGATGGCCGTCAGAATCATCATGGTGGCGTCATAGGCATGGCCATGGAACGGCGCGATGGGTTTTTCGCCATATTTTTTCTGATGTTTATCCAGAAATGCCTGATAACCTCCGGCAAAAGCCCCAAAGTCCGGGCTGGAATGATACATGCCCACGGCTGCCATGCCGGCTGCTTTATAGAAATCCGGTGAAAACATGCCGTCGGCGCCCATCAGCGCAGTCTTTTCCAGACCGGAGATTTCTTTGGATTGACGGGTAATGAATCCGCCTTCGGCAATAAAGATCGGATAGTAAATGATATCCGGTTTGGCCGTGGCGATCTTGGTCAAGACCGGGCGCATGTCGGTGTCATTGGGTGAAACGGCTTCCATGGAGGTAACGGTGCCGCCCATTTCCTTAAAGGTTGCGGCAAACACCTGGGCCAACTGCTCGGCGTAGACGCTGCCGTCATGAATGGTGGCCGCTGACTTGAAACCCTTTTGCTTCAGGGCGAACTCAGCCGCGATCGCGCCCTGCACTTTGTCGTTGTGGCAGGTGCGCGCATAGCCGCCGTAGCCATCGCCGCGATTGGGATCGGTCAGGAATGGAGCCGTGTTGGAGGGCGATACGGTCGGAATGCCGGCCTTCCAGAGAATGGGGACGCCCGGTTTGGCGGCACTGGAGCAGGTGGAGCCGATGGCCGCAACGATGGTCGGGTCGGCTGCCAGCCGGGTGGCCGCTGCCTGGCCGCCTTCGGCACTGCAGCCGGCATCCTGGCCGGAAAGCTTGAGCGGAAAGCCTTTGATTTGTCCGCCGAAATCGTCCATCGCAATCTCAATGCCGCGTACCACATCGGTGCCCAGGGATGTGTTCGGGCCTGAAATGACAACCCAGTAGGCAATGTGGATGGGCTCTCCGGGACGCAGTTTAACCTCTCCCATAGGATCTGCCGCTTGAACGCCATAAGCGAAGGCGATAAAAAATACAAATGTCACGATCATAATTAGCTTGCGGTTCATTTTCAGTCTCCTTTCAGTATAATTAACGCTTGATACGTTGAGAGTTCTGTCCCACTGTAAGGCTAGAATTCGGACTGCATCACCTCCTTTCAGCATCTGAACGGATGTGTGAAACCATTATGCTATAATCTCAATGGCTTAAAATGTCAAACAATCGTTGTCGATTTTTATGGTCGATTTACCAACATACTGAAATTAATGCTAAATCAGATTTAGTTGGTGATTTGTCTTCAAAAGGTTTGGCGCTTATTTAAACAACATTTGAGCATTAGTCAAGAGCTAAGTTCAGAAAAAGTTAAACCAGCTCACTTTCGCTCAATGCCCGATTATCAATAATACGCTGCGGGGCAAAAATTGAAAGGTCCAGAGATACTGTCTTTTCTAAGATAAGTTCGCTCAAATAGCGGCCCACCGCGGGTCCTTGCTGAAGGCCGTGACCGGAAAAACCGTTTGCGAGATACATTCCGTTGAGCTCCGGCCATTGTCCGAGGATGGCGTTGCCGTCCAGGGTATTGACGGCATAGAGCCCGGCCCAGCCGCGCACGACTTTGAGCGTATCGAATTTGGGCACAAATTCAGCCAGTTCCGGCCAAAGATCATTTATAAATCGCTGCTCGTCCCAGCTGAACGAGAATCCGATCGGATCGTCTTCCAATGATTTTCCCAGCAGGATCAAGCCGCCTGTTTCAGAACGAAAATACAATCCCGAAGGTAATATCGTCAGAGGCAAGGGTTTTTCAAATTTATAGGCAGTGTCGAGCACAAATACCTGGCGTTTGACCGGAACGACCGGAAGGACAATACCGGCTGTTTTGGCTACATCGGCCGCCCAGGCCCCGGCGCAGTTGATCACACGGCCCGCCACCAGTGAACCCTGGTCGGCCAACTGCACCCCGGTGACCTGATTTTTGGATGTGTTGATAGTGACGACTGCGTCCTTGAAATAGTTGACACCCCATGATCGCGATTTGGCTTTGTAGGCCATCAAGACCGCATAGGCATCAAAATAGCCGTCATCCGGGCCAAAGGTTCCGCCGACAAAAGGCTGCGGTTCATACAGGGGATACTGTTCCGTGATTTCCGGCGGTGACCACCACTCCACCCGGCAACCGAGTTGCATTTGCATTTGAAGCGCCCGCCGGGCATCTTTTTCAGCCTCGGCTGCCACCAGGAAGAGGTTGCCCTCCTGTCGAAAATAGATTTTGGGACTTTCGCCGTCTACCGCCATATCTTCTTCAAACGTTTGTAACATCTGGATGGCATACTGGGAGATCTGAACATTTTCTTTCAGACTGAACTGGGTGCGCACATTGGCCATCGAAAGGGTGGTAGACGCCTGCGCATAAGTTGGATCGCGCTCAACCACGGCAATTTTTAATGTTGGATCGGCTGTAATCAGGTAATAAGCCGTGGCACTGCCCATAATGCCGCCACCCACGATGACCACGTCATAAACTTTGTCAGTCTTAGTCAATTTGGCTCCTTGTTTGCTCTGCTTGCAAACGTCGAATTAAAATCCGAAGCACCAAATACGAAATTCGAAACAAAATTTAAATCCAAATGATTGAATGCTCAAACATTGACTAAAAAAGGAAAAGATTATTGTGTCAATTTCCCATGTTTTGAATTTTTGATTTTGGTCATTCGAATTTGCCCTTCAACAAAGCTCAGGGGGGTGAGTCCTTCGATTTTGCTCAGGACCTTGAGCCTGTCGAACGGCTGGTCGAACCATTTCGGGTTTCAGTTTTCAGTTTTAGGGTTCAGAGGTTTTGCGTTCAAATGTTCCGAGGTTCACATATCTGCAACCCTGAACGCAGAACCCTGAACCTTTGAACCTTAGAGCGGCAACCAGGTGCCGATTCCTCGCTCGACAGCCCGCTGGTACAGTAGCGGTGCCACCGCCATATCATCCAGTGCCAGGCCCAGATTGGCGGTCATGGTCCGTTCTTCAGCTGATTGCCGCCCGGGCTTTTGACCGCTGGCCAGTTCACCCAGATCGGCGTGAACCTCTGGAATGTCTTTAAAATACCCCATTTGCTGATAGAGTCGCAGTTGGGCGGTGTCATCCGTACAGAATTTGGCCACCTGCGCCATGGCTGCCGGGTCCCAGTAGGAATCATAATCCACCAGAGAAGCAAAAGCCCCCTCGTCCAACCAGCCGGCCTTGATGGTGGCATGCGGTGTTCTTAAAATCGGCCCGGCTGTAACCACGATATCGCAGCCGCTGACGGCTTCCCGGGGTGTTGCCACCGGTTCAACTTCCAGATTCAGCCGGGAGCGAATATCCTTTGCATATTGTTGAACCGTATCCGGGTTCACATCGTAGGCCCGGACGGATTGCAGGGGAAACAGCTCCATTAAGGCCTCCACATTGCTGCGCCCCTGCACGCCGCAGCCCAGCATACCCACCACCGATGATTCCGGACGTGCCAGATAACTGGCGGCCACGGCAGTGGCGGCTCCGGTGCGCATGGCCGTTATCCAGACACAGTCCATGACGGCAAGCGGCAAACCGGTCTCAACATCATTGAAAATCAGCAGGCCGGAGACATAAGGCATACCTTTCTTGGGGTTTTCCGGGAATCCGGCGACCCACTTAATTCCAGCCGATTTTAAATCTGCAATGTAGGCCGGCATCGCATGGATGAAATTGTCGCCCCCACCCGGATGAATTCCCGGTTTGGGGGGCATTTCGGTGCGGCCTTCACCTTTGGCGCGAAAAGTGACTTTCAAGGATTCAATTATTTCCGCCATGCTGACGCCGATGGCCTCCACATCTGCCTTGGACAGATAAAGTAACTGGTTATTCTGCATGACGCCTCCGACTTGCTTTTTTGAATGCGCGTCCGGTTGCTTCTATTGCGCGGACCCTGCCGCGGCTCCCCTGGAGCCGGCAATGATACATGCCTTAAGATTTTGGTATAACGACAGATCGATTTAGCTGTCAAGCAATTATACCGCTTGTCATAATAATGTTCCGAAAAAAGGTTGGCGGCATAAGTGTTGTAGCAAAAAAACGTTCTGCAATCGGAACGTTTTTTTGACAACCACTATAATACAGTTGAAGTACCTACAATATGGAAAAAGTAAGCATTCGCAGCCGGTTGAAAAGGGCTTTGCGCATTAAAACGCCGCATTGAATCTGAAAGATGCCTT
>JASFIG010000014.1:0-25409 GCA_050122795.1 Desulfobacterales bacterium | reverse complement strand
GCCCCGCTTGGAGACACCCCGCTCGCTCGTTGCGGAAGGATCGGTGGGGATTGCCAACAATCAGACCGGCATCTATCCGATCGCCAGCCCCGGCGGCTGGCAGCTGATCGGACGCACGCCGGTCAAATTATTTGCCCCCCGGCGTAAACATCCATTCCTTTACCAGGCCGGCGATCGTATCAAATTCAATCCCATCTCCGTCGAAGAATACACGCGCCTGGTTGAAAAGGAGGCTGAATAATGGACGTATTTGCGGTGCTGACACCGGGCGGCTACACAACCGTACAGGATGAAGGCCGCTACGGTTACCAGCAAATGGGTATTCCGGTGTCCGGCGTCCTGGATGCGTTCGCCTTCCGTTGTGCCAACCTGCTGGCAGCCAATCCGAAGAACAGCGCCGTTTTAGAGATCACCGTGATGGGACCGCGCCTTGACATTTTGGCCCCGGCCGATCTGGCGGTGACCGGTGCCGACATTAAAATGACCTTGAATGATCAGCCCGTACCCACCTGGACCTCATTTAGCGTCAAGCCGGGCGATATACTGGACATTCAGCAGGTCAAGAGCGGTTGCCGGGCCTATCTGGCGGTCAGCGGCGGTATCGACGTGCCGGCTGTGATGGGCAGCCGATCGACCTACGTCGGCGCAAACATCGGCGGCTACCAGGGGCGCATGCTGAAAGCCGGGGACGTCATCAAGTGCGGTCAGGGCAAACGCCCGGACAGGCCTCGGCAAATGCCCGCGGATCTGATACCCGCATACCCTGCTGAGCTGACCATCCGCGCGATCCCCGGTCCGCAGGATGACTTTTTTAAAGAAGGCCTGGCGGTTCTCTTTGAGTCGGATTTTATGGTCAGTACCCAGGCCGACCGCATGGGTTACCGGCTGCAGGGGCCGCAAATTAAAATCCGTAAAGGGATGCCCAAAAGCATCATTTCAGAACCCACCATGCCGGGAGGCGTACAAATCCCGGCGGACGAGCAACCCATCATTTTGATGGTCGAGCAAACGGTCGGGGGCTATACAAAGATTGTAACCGTTATCTCGGTGGATTTGCCCCGTGTGGCGCAGGCGACTCCCGGAGACACCATCCGATTTGAAAGGGTTTCTCTTGAAACGGCGCACGGCCTCTATCAGGAGCAGCAAGAAAGACTGCGGGACTTAGAAGCAAAGCTATCAAATATCTGATGGGCTTTAGGCCCTTATGGTCGGGTGCAATCGCAAAGGCATGTAGTTGACGAAATCCTGAATTAAAAACAATCTTTGCGTCTTTGCGTAAAAAAATCAGACAATCACGACCTCATCCGGAAACCGGCCGAACTGCTCTAATCCGTCGTCTGTCACCACATGCGTGTTTTCAACACCCACCACCCCTTTTTCAGGGAAAATAAGCTTGGGCTCCAACGCCAGGGTCATGCCGGCCTGAAGTTCCAGTTTTTGACCGGCCGCCAGAAACGGGTACTCATCCAGCTCGATACCGACCCCATGTCCGACAAATCGAATCCGTTCCTTGCCGACGCCCATAAAATGGGCATCATAGCCCCTGTTGCGCGTCCACTCCAGGGCCAGATCATAGATCGCTCCGCAGGCGACGCCGGGTTTGGCCGCCTGTTTGATCCGATTCTGCAGCTCCATCATAGCGGCATGCGCTGCCATTAAGTCATCGGGCAGTTCTCCGATGGAAAAAATGCGCGCATGGTCTGAATAGTAACCGTTTAAGGCAAAGACATAATCAACCAGAATCGGTTCATGCGCCTGAATGGAGCGGAACCCCGGGCCCTGGGCCACCGCCGGGCTGGCACCGGTGCCGCCGGTGGGAGAAGACAGAAAGCTGGGCACGGCGCCCGATGGCCCGGCCATCAGATGCCCGTAAAACATTTCACTGCCCCACAACCGCATGCGGACCACTCCCTGGTGGCCCCGTTTGCGGGCTTCAGCTTCCACCAAACCGGCCAGCTCAAGCTCCGTCATCCCTTCTTGCAAAAGGTTGGGAACCTGCTCAGCCACCTGATCGGATAGCCCGGCCGCCTGGCGGATCATTTCAATTTCATAAGGCGATTTTAGCGCCCGCACCAGGCGTATCGGATGAGAAACATCGACCAGATGGCGGTCTGCAAAGGTTCGTTGATAGTTGCGATACAGATTGACCGGCAATACATCGAGTTCCATGCCGATGGCTTGCGGTAGGGTGTAGTCGTAGTCTTTCAGAATTTGCGGAATGGCCCGGGGCGTTTCCAGGGGCACGATACGGCTCAAAGACGATTCTGCGATAGCGCGATCATAGTTTTTAAAAACCATTAAAATCGGTTCGTCGTCAAGCGGGACATACAGGTGCGATTCCTGGATGGTGCCGCTGAAATAGAGCAGGTCCGCCCGCTGAAGCAATAGCGCCGCGGCGATATCGTTTTCCGCTAGCTGACGTTTTAAATGGGCGATGCGCCGGTCAATTTCCGATTTGGGGGTATTCTTACCGGTATCGTACACGGGCTTGTTTCCTTTCTGATGTTGCGCTCCGGCGGGGTGTATCAAAATGAGTCGGCGCCGTCTGGGGCCGTTTTCCAGCAGCGCACCAGATGATCGGGGCCTGCTTGTTCTATTTCGATCAGATCTCGTTGACAGCGATCTTCTACTAGCGGGCAGCGGTCCTGAAAACTGCACCCGGCCGGCGGGTTTATAGTCTTGCCGGGCTCATCTGCCACGGCGTTTATTTCCGTGTCGCTGCGGCCTTCGACGTCCGGGATGGCCGACAGCAGCAAATGGGTATAGGGGTGGATGGGATGATCAAAGAGCGCATCAGCAGGGGCGTATTCCATAATTTGTCCTTTGTACATCACCGCCACCATGTCGCATAGATAACCAACCACATTTAAATCATGGGATATAAACAGATAACTGAGCTGCAGCTGACGCTGGAGGTCCTTCAACAGGTTAATAATCTGGGCCTGAATCGAGACGTCCAGGGCTGAAACCGGCTCGTCGCAGATAATTAAGGCGGGCTCAACACTTAGCGCCCGTGCGATGCCGACGCGCTGGCGCTGGCCGCCGCTGAATTCATGCGGAAAGCGGTCGCTGCTGGCCGGTGACATGCCGACCATCTTCAATAGGTTTTCCAGGCGCTGCTCCTGTTGGGTGCGGCTGCGAATACCGGCAATCTTTAAGCCCTCGGCAATGGACTGCCCCACGGTCATGCGGGGATTTAAAGATCCATACGGGTCCTGAAAAATGATCTGTATTTCCTTGCGCAGGGGTTTCATTTCTTTTTCATCAAGATGGGTCATATCCTGCCCGTTAAACACTATTTTGCCCGCATCGGCATTCAAAAGCTTTAATATCAGGCGGGCCACGGTGGTCTTGCCGCAGCCGCTTTCACCCACCAGGCCCAGTGTCTTAGCCCTTGCGATGTTAAAGGAGACGTTTTCCACCGCCCGGACCCAGCTGCTGATACGCTGAAAAAACCCTCTCCGAATGGGAAAGTATTTCTTCAGATTTTCAACCTCAAGAATGGTGTTGTTATCTGATCCTGGTGCCTTCATACTCAAATCACACTCATTTTTTTATATGGTTAGGGCCTCAGTCAATCGAAATATTGGAATAATGGAATGTTGGAATAATGGGGCGCGGACAGTCGCGATTTGCCGGAATACCGAAATTTAGCACAGCAAAAAAAGCCAGAAAAGATAAGATCCTCTGAAAACCCAGTGTTCCATCGTTCCACTATTCCATTATTCCATGACAAGAAAACGGTGTTGAAAAAACATCTCCTGCGTTCCTTCAGCTGAGTAAATTTATCTGAAATCCTTTTCCCCGTTAGCGTTGAAAATGACCGGGCAGCGGGCACGGTGCCCGTCTTCATAATCACACATTTCCGGATACTGCTCACGGCACGTCTGGATGGCGTGCCGGCAACGCGGATGAAACGGACAGCCATCGGGTTTGTAGGCCGGATTGGGCACTGTTCCCGGGATGCTGTAGAGCCGCCGGCCCCTCTTTTCGCGATTGGGAAGCGATGCCAACAGCGCCTGGGTATAGGGATGTTTGGGTGTCTTTAAAACCGCCTCTTTTTTACCCTGCTCGGCGATAATGCCGGCATACATGACGCAGATGCGATCGGCCACCTTTGAGACCACTCCCAGATCGTGGGTAATATATAAAACCGACATGGCTCGCTCCGTTTGGATACGCTCCAGCAAGCGTAAAATCTGGGCCTGTACGGTGACATCCAGCGCGGTGGTGGGTTCATCGGCGATGACCAGCTCCGGGTCGCAGGCCAGGGCCATGGCGATCATTACGCGCTGGCGCTGGCCGCCGCTCAGTTGATGCGGATAGTCGTTTAAGCGTTGGGCCGGAGCGGCAATACCGACATCTTTTAAAAGCTGCGCACTGCGTTCGTCGACCTCGTTCTGGGCAGCCGTCTGATGAATTTGAATGGCCTCGCCGATTTGATCACCGATGGTAAAGACCGGATTCAAGGATGTCAGCGGTTCCTGGAACACCATAGCAATTTGATTGCCGCGAACGGCCTGCATTTCATTGTCATTGAATTCCAGTAGATTTTGATCGCCAAATAAAATGCGGCCACCGGCAATTTCGCCGGGCGGGATGGGAACCAGCCCCATGACGCTCAGTGCTGTGACAGTCTTGCCGCAACCGGACTCTCCGACCAAACAGACGGTCTCTTCGCGTTCGACATCGAAACTGACGCCGTCCACCGCCCGGGCGACTTCATCCTCGCTGCGAAAGTAAACCTTCAACTCTTCCACTGAAAGCAATTTGTTATTCCTGTCATCCATCTCGTGCGCCAATTTTTGCGTCTTTACTTGATCTGTAAAACCTTTGCTTATCTTGTGGTCAGTTGTCCGTGGTCAGTCGTCCGTTGCAAACACAGAATCGATCTTTATCGACAACTCACAACGGACAACGGAAGACCAACAACAAACAGATGATGGTTGTCCACTAAGCTGAGTAATGGTTTTTAGTGACTAGCTTCTCTCCCTGAGTTTAGGATTTAACACATCCCGCAACCCCTCGCCGAACAGATTGAAAGACAGCACCACAATTAAGATGGCAATCCCGGGCACAAAGGTCAGCCAGGGTGCATCAAATATAAAGCGTTTGCCGTCCGATAAAATATTGCCCCAGGTGGCATGCGGTGGCGGCACGCCAAAGCCCAAGAAACTCAGGCCGGCTTCGGTCAGAATGGCGGATGCAATTCCGATCGTTGCCGAAACCAGCACCGGTGCCACTGCATTGGGGATCATATGCCGAAAAATGATCCTGAAATTGCTCAGACCCAGCGCCCGGGCCGCGGCCACAAAGTCCTGTTCTCTGAGGGACAGAAATTCGGCACGCACAAATCGGGTGGTGCCCATCCAGCTGGTTAATCCAATAACGATCATGATGTTGTAGATGCTGGCGGGCAGCAGAGCGACGACTGTCAAGATCAGGAAAAAACTTGGAAAGCACAGCATGATATCGACGAATCGCATGACCATCGTATCCATTGAGATTGTCTTAAAATACCACAGGCGCACTGCGGCAGATCGGGTTTCATGTTTGGCTGCTTTTTGCATTTGAAGCGAAACAAAAATGCATGCGCCACCGCAGATGAGCAACACGGATCCGGTCCAGATCAGTTTGCTGACCAGCAACAGTGCCCCCATGATGAGCAAAGCTGCTGCCAACAGCTGCCCGACGCGGATGTGGCGGTTTCCGTAGTAACCGGCAATACCACCTAAAAATATGCCGATCAGCACCGCTATGCCGACTGCCACAAAGCCGACTGTCAGAGAGACCCAGGATCCCTGCAGCATTCTGGCAAAGACATCGCGCCCCAGATCATCTGTGCCAAAAATATAAAGGCCCAGTTTGGGGATTTCATGGGGCTGCAGCCGCTCCAGGTTGGGTGTGGCCAGCGGCGGGCGCAACTTATCCTGCAAACGCACCAGAGCCGGATCTAAGATGGGGGCGTTGCCGCGCGTTAGTCCAAAACCGATAATGGCCAGAGCAAAAAAAAGAATAAAAAAAACCATACCGGCAATGGCCAGCCTGTTTTTCCTGAACAGCCGCCAGAACTCCTCCAGGCGGGTTCGTTTGGGCGCCAGCGGTTCGTCCAGCTGCAAATCGTGAGCGTCGGTGTCCGTATATTGCATCATAATCGAATCCTGGGATCGACCACTAGGTACAGTAGGTCTGAAATAAAGGTACCGATCAGTACCAGCACAGCGGAGACAAAGTTAAGCGTTAGAATAATCGGATAGTCGCGCGCCAGAATGGCTTCATAGGCCATTCGGCCCATCCCGGGCCAGGCAAATATTGATTCGATAATCACCGAGCCGCCGATTAAACCGGGCAGGATTAGGCCAAACATGGTTACAAAAGGCAGCAGGGCGTTGCGCAGAGCGTGCTTGTAATGTACCTGATCGGGTGCCAGCCCTTTGGCTTTGGCGGTGCGCACATAATCCTGGCCTTCGACTTCTAGCATCTGGCTGCGCACATAGCGCGACAAAACCGCGATACCGGCGGTGGCGCCTAATAGAGACGGTAGCAGCAGGTGCCAGATGCGGTCCATGGCGCGGTTCAACCAGGTCGTGTCGCCCATACCGAATGTTTCCATGCCGATGACCGGCACGTGAAATTGATTAACGACAAAAATGATCAGGATATAGGCAAAAAAGAATCCGGGTATCGATATCAGCAGGTAAGAGAAAAAAGTGGAGCTGCGGTCGTAAATACCGCCTCTGAATATCGCCGAGCGGATCCCCACCGGAAAGGAAATCGTCCAGGTCAGGATGGTGCCGACAATAAACAGCGGCAGGCTGTTGAGAAACCGCTCCCATATCTTTTTAAAAACCGGCTGATTGTCTTTCCAGGAAATCGTCTTACCGCTGAACAGGTCGCGATAAAAGTACAGATATTGCCGGTAAAGCGGTTTGTCCAGATGAAATTCGGAGCGAAAGCGCTCCACCATTTCGCGGGTGAATTTAGGGTTCAGCGGATCCACCTGGCTGGGTTCGCCGGGGGCCAGGTGGATAATCAAAAACGATACAATTGAAACAAAAAACAGCGTTATGATTTTTTGGACAATACTGCGGCCGATAAATGAAATCATTTGCTCTACCGTTGCTTAAGATGGATTAAGGCGCAAATTCAGGTGCCTGTGCCAGTTTGATCCAGCGGTTGAAATGAAACGTATAGTTACCCGTTTTGGTCGGGGTGATTTTCCGATAGACAATATTGGCGTCATTATCAGATTCTTTGATGACAATCCGTTTGTCCAGAATGGCTGTCCATCGGCTGACAAACAGAAACGTGTAGGGTTGCTCATAGGCGATGATGTCATGCAACCGGTGGCAATATTCGACCAGCTGCGCGTGATTGTACTCCTGACGGATTTTAATAATCAAATCATCCGCTTCGTCGTTTTTGAAACCCACAAAATTAAGCTGATTATAACCGGTCTGGCTGGAATGCCAGATCTGGTAAAGGTCGGGGTCGATTCCCATCGACCAGCCCAGAACCAGGGCGTCAAAATCCAATTTGTTGACCCGCTCCTGGATAAAAACAGCCCATTCCACCAAATCGGTGCGCACGTCAATGCCGATTTGTTTCCATGAATCCTGGGCAATGGCCAGAATCGCTTTGCGAATGTCGTTGCCATTATTGGTAATCAATTTAAATTGCAGTCGCTTACCGTTTTTTTCAAGCCACCCATCGGCACTGCGTGTCCACCCGGCTTCAGCCAGCAATTTCAGAGCCCCTTGGGGATCATAGGGCACGGGCTCGATATTCGAATTGTAAAAATCGGTCTGTTTGGGAAACGGGCCGGTGATACGCTCGCCCTGATTGTACAGGACATATTCGATAATCTTATCGACATCGATGGCCATGCTCAATGCCTGTCGAACCCGCCGATCATCAAAGGGCTCGCGCCGCATATTATACCCGATGTAGGAAAAGCCAAATGAAGTGCCGGAAAAACTCTGGAAATTGGGATCGTCCTTTAAACGTTTGACCTGGTGGGGTTGAACGCCGTAACTGTCAATGGTACCGGCGTAAAACTCCATTTCCTGGGTGAGCAGATCCGGGATGATGCGAAAAACATATTTTTGATAATGGGGCGGTCCCTCCCAGTAGTCCTCAAAGCGATCGAGGATGATGTACTGGTCGGATACCCATTCGCGAAACACAAAGGGCCCGCAGCCGATGGGGTGGCGGTTGAAGCCGCTCTGGCGCATGGAAAATGATTGCGGATCTTTGCCCAGTTCAAGGGCTTCTTTCCTTAGCTCGGCGTTATTGAGGAGGTGCTCGGGCAGGATGCCCATGCCCCAGGTACCGATAGCCGGTGAGTACAGTCGCTTATAAACAATCCGCACCGTGTGGGGGTCGATAATCAGCACCTTTTTGACCGGCTCGTAGTCGGCGATGCGGGGTGAGAGATTTTTGGGGTCCATAATGGCATCGTAAGTAAATTTGACGTCATGGGCATCAAAGGCATGGCCGTCATGGAACTTTACATCCGGTCTGAGTTGAAATTCAATCACGGGGTTGTGCTCGACGGGCGGAAGATATTTCCGGGCATATTCAGTCAGTTCATTCGTTTCCAGCGCAGGCACAGCCGACAGATATTTGGCGCTCTCAAAGCTGCTGAAATAATTTTCGCCAAGTATCTGACTGAGGTTTGTAAACAGATCCTGGTCGACTGTCTTTAATTCAAGCTTGATTCTGGCCGGTGCTGCCACAGTTAGGTCGATGTTTTCTGCCTTCGGGTTCCCATCGGACATTCCTGATTCGGTCATCCGATCGGTGCGTGCCGGGATCAAAGTGACCGATTTAATATTGTCCAGCGTTTGTTGGAGTCTGGCAGATGCGGATGGTTTCTTTTTACGGGCCTCTTGCAAAAAATGGATGATATCCGTTGCGCTGGCCTGGCCCAGGCCGGGGATATCGGCCTCTGCGTTGACATAGAAAAAAGCTTCCTCGTAGATTTTCCAGCTGGTTGCCAATCTTGGCCTGAAACGCAAGTCTTCATCCCGGTCAATGAGGCCCTCAAAGACCTTATCGGTGATTTCACTGCTGGCACTGTCGGCCGACAGAATTGGATTCAGAATGGCGGCGTCGCCAATCGAGGCATTGATATATTGATTCAAGCGCCGGGGGCTGCCCTTGGCCTGTTGCTCATAGGTGGGCACCCAGAAATAAGACTGCAGCAGGATCGCGGTGAGCACAAGCGGAGCTAATATGAGAATGCGTTTGGTGGTCATGGCGGCGTTTTTAGAGCGTTTCCAAGAGTTTGTGAATCGATTCCTTTTTCTTTTGAATCACTTCGGTTTCAATTTCATCGGGACTTAACGCGGCCGCCTGGTCGAGATATTCCAGCGCCGTCTCCAATCCTTCGCGAGTGCCTTTGGTGGCCGCCACATCGGCTTTGT
Source organism: Desulfobacterales bacterium (assembly GCA_050122795.1). GTDB lineage: Bacteria > Desulfobacterota > Desulfobacteria > Desulfobacterales > JAHEIW01 > JAHEIW01. The sequence goes on along the minus strand of JASFIG010000014.1, from coordinate 15,981 downwards.
AAAACAGGATCATGCGGTCAATCTGGTTGATGCGTGCATGTGCTGTTTGGCGCTCTTGCTCGGTAGTGGCAAAAGACAGGGCCCTGTTCAGATATGATTTAATACCGACAAAATCCGGCATTCCCGTCACAGCCATCAGGGCATCTGCCTTGCTGATATAAAAATTAAATGCCAGCGGGAAGACAGCCTCTTTTGTATACACGGTTTTAATTTCGGCCGGCTTTTGTACACCCGGCATAATCAGTATACGCTTTTTTCCGCCCGGGGAAAAGGTTCCCTGCCAGATTTCCAGCGCACCGGCCCCAAATTTGAGGTAATATTTGTCTGCATTACGATAGCTGGCGTGAACCACCAGCCCCATCAGAATGACAGGTGTCAGCCCGACGATGATGAGCAGCACCGAGCGCCACGAAAACCGAAATGCATCAGAACGCCGGTGGTCCTGGGTTTTCTTCTCGAGGTCATCGTTTTGCGTGGCTTGCATCAAAAACCCCTTTGAATTCTTGGCATGCTGGCCTATAATACTGTTTTAGTTCTGGCGCTGGATCCGGACGGAAGCGGATCAACAGATGGGTATCATCGATCGTTGATACTTTTAATACGTAATTATTTCACCTCGTTGTCGATTCGTCAAGCTACGACTGTGTCTGTAAGGTCAAACTGACCCACCGAGGTCTGCCGGCCGACAGTTCGTTTGTGGAAAAGAGGCGCCCATGAGCGGTGACATTACCATATCGATCTGGCTTTTTATTCTGCTGATAGCGGTGGCGACCTGGGCCATACTGGAACGGGTGCTGATCCCCAGTACGCGGTGGTTTATCCGCAGACGGATCAATCGCCTGATCGATGAAATCGGTACCCGCCTGGATATTCAGATCAAACCCTTTCAGCTGACCAAGCGGCAGGTGTTAATCGACCGTCTGGTTTACGATCCAAAAGTCGTTGAAGCCATCCAGCAAAATGCCTATGAACGCAATTGCCCCCGGGAAATGGTTCAAAAAGAGGTGCTGGCTTACGCCCGGGAGATCGTTCCATCCTTTAATGCCTATCTGTATTTCCGGATAGGCTACTGGATGGCCAAAAAGGTAGCCCGGCTTCTGTATCGCGTCCGCATCGGTACGGCCGATGAGCAGCGCTATGCCTCAATCGATCCTGGATCCACCGTCGTATTTGTCATCAACCACCGCAGCAACATGGATTATGTTTTGGTGGCCTTTTTGGCTGCTGAGAAAACCACGCTGTCTTATGCCGTCGGAGAATGGGCTAAAATCTGGCCTCTGCAAACGCTTATCCGGGCCATGGGCGCTTTTTTTGTACGGCGCAACTCCAGCGACCCCCTGTATCGGCGCGTTCTGGAACGGTATGTCCATATGGCGACCCGGGAGGGCGTCTGCCAGGCGGTATTTCTGGAAGGAGGGCTCAGCCGTGACGGGCGACTGAGGCCGCCGAAACTGGGTTTTCTGGATTACATGCTGCGCAGTTATGACGCCCGGAGTGACCGCGATATCGTATTTATTCCCGTGGGCGTGAATTATGATCGAACCCTGGAAGATCGGAGTTTATTGCGCGAACTGGATCCTGATGCCGAAAAGCGCAGCCGGTGGTTTATTATCAAAACCACTTGCGGCTTTTTATGGAAAAGCCTGGTGCTGATGATTTTAAGCCGCTGGCAACGATTTGGGTATGCTTATGTTAATTTTGGAAATCCGGTATCTGTCAGGCAACATTGTGCCGATACCGGGGTGAATTTTGCCCGACTGGAGCGCGCTGCGCGTTTTGGTGAGGTCGAAAAACTGGCCAATCGGCTTATGGATGCCATTCGGCAGGTGGTGCCGGCACTGCCCGTTTCACTGGTAGCAGCGGTGTTGCTCAAAGCGCATCCCCAGGGCCTCCATGCTGCTGAGGTGCAGGAGCAGGTAAATCAATACACGGCTGAACTCGAGCGCTGCGGCGCCCACGTGTATCTTTCACCCCAAAATCGGGTGGAGTCTATTCTAAATGCTCTGAATATGCTACAATTAAGAAAACTTGTCGGGGAGTCAGACGGTGTCTACTGGGCCATTCCAGATGAAGTGAATGTGCTGACCTATTATGCCAATGCGATTGCCCATTGGGGACAGCTAGCAAACGGATCGAATCATTAAATTTTACAGATACTGGCTGAGCCATCTCACAGTTGATTTCGTAATGTTCTGGGGTAAGAATAAAATGTCAAAGAAAGTGAGAACGGTCTGCATCCAATCGGTTTTCATTTTGCTCATATTGAATGTTGCGCTAAACCTGCAGGCGGAGTTTTACAAATATGTCGATAAAGACGGCCAAACCTTTTATGTAGACGACCTGAGCCAGGTTCCCCAGCAGTATCGCGAAAAGGCAGTGGTTTACCAAGAAAAGTATGACCATTTGCCGGAAGACCAAAAGAAAACCAAACTGGAAAACGATCAAAAACAGCAACAGGCCTTAGAGCTCGAAAGACTTCGCCAGTTGGAGCGTGACCTGCAAAATTCCGCTGAACAAGAAGCAGCTGAAAGACAGCGCCAGGCCGAACTGGCCCAAAAAAGAAACCGCGAAACACCTGTCATCATTAAGGGAAACAGGGTCTTTGTACCGACCATGATTGGAAACAACGGTCTTGAAGTGGAGACTCTTTTGCTTTTGGATACCGGTGCATCGCAGACCGTCGTTCACCGCGAAATTGCCAGCCAACTCAACATCATCGCCCTCAAGAAGGGACTGTCTCAGGTAGCCGGGGGCCAGCAAATCTATACCGAGATGGGTAAAGTCGACTATATCAAAATCGGACCCCATCGATTAAATGGTGCCCATATTCTGATTATCAATCACGAGGGAAGGGCCGTCACCCACAACGGACTGCTGGGCATGAATATTCTGAAGAATTTCAGCTACAACATCGATTTTGAAAACCAGGTGATCGTCTGGCAGCCCTTACAATAGATTTCTTTTGCCCGCGCTGCCCGTTACCCGCTGTTCCTGTTCGCCATAATGGATTGAGCGGCTGATGAGAAAATGACAAATGGATCCAATGGCATAGCACGTCTGTTTCCGAGAACGGTTTAACCCGCTATGATGTCGAAGTCGAGCGAAATTTTGGACTGGGGCATCGCTTTCGTGCGGTGGTTTCAGCAATTCAGTCCCAATCTGGATCTGCCGTTTAAAAGCCTGACCTTTTTAGGAAATTTGGAGTTTTTTCTTTTATTCATGCCCTTGCTTTACTGGTGTATGGATCGCCGTAGCGGTGCCAGGTTGCTCGTCCTTTTTTTACTCTCAGCCTACATAAACGCCATCGCCAAGGTATTTGCGTCGCAGCCGCGTCCCTTCGAATATGATACAAGCGTCAAAGCGCTGGTGCATGCCGAAGGTGGCGGATTGCCGAGCGGCCATACGCAGAACGCCGTTGTGGTCTGGGGCTTCATTGCCGCTCAAGTCAAAAGGCCGGGCATGTGGATGCTGGCCGGTTTTCTGATGATCGCTATCCCCCTGTCACGGCTTTACCTGGGCGTTCATTTCCCGACGGATCTTCTCGGGGGCTACCTGATCGGAGCGGCCTTACTGCTCGCATATTTACGGTTTGCGCCTGTGATTGAATTCGAGTTGGTAAAAAGAGGATTCCGCTGGCAAATGGCAGCAGCGATCGGGCTGCCGGTCGGTCTGATCCTTCTGAGCCCGGCGGGCGCGCGCACCGCTGTAGCGGCCGGCAGTGTCCTGCTGGGGTTTGCGCCCGGGATGATTCTGGAGCGTCGCTGGGTTCGATTTCATTCCGGTGGCAGCACCTTAAGGCGGTTACTGCGGTTTGCAGTCGGTATGGTTGCTGTTGTTGCTTTATGGGCAGGGCTCAGAGTCGCCTTTGCAGCGCTGACGTCGGCAGTATTTTTCCAAATTTTGTGCTATACGTTGATTGGTTTGTGGTGTTCCCTGGGGGCGCCGTGGCTGTTTGTAAGATTAAAGCTTGCTAATGCAGAGTAATACTGCATTTTGATGATCAAATGGTTTTTCAGCTACTTGCCGATGTGGTGCTGGGCATTCATTTTTTATTCGTTGTGTTTGCCATGCTCGGAGCCCTATTGTTGATCCGCTGGCCCCGGGTTGCATGGGGACACCTTCCGGCGGTCGCTTGGGCGGCCTGGATCGAGTTTTTTGGAAAAATCTGCCCTCTGACACCGCTGGAAAACGCCTTGCGAATCCGGGGCGGGGGCAGCGGTTATGCCGGTGACTTTGTCGGGCACTATATTTTGAGATTGCTCTACCCGGATGGACTCACCCGCCGGATCCAGATTGTTTTAGGAGCGCTTGTGCTGGTCATTAATGCCGCCATATATGCATATGTGTTCTACTGCCGCAAAAAACGCGGACGATAGAATAGGCGCGGCTCTGTCACCCGTTTGACCCGATTTGATGCCACCGCATTTTTTCACACCAGTTATGCAGATATTCATGTGTTAACAAGTGAATCACGTCGGTTTTAATTCATTTATCGAAAGGAGTGCTCTCGTGCAGACGCAGCCTGATACGCATCGCAAAACCATTGGATATGTTTTGTGGCTTTTCGGATTCACCGGCTCCCATCGTTTTTATTACGGTTATCCGGTTTTAGGGACCCTTTATTTTTTTACGCTGGGAATTCTGTTCATTGGTTGGATTATCGACCTGTTTCTGATCCCATCCATGGACCGCAAGGCAGATTTGCGGTTTACGGCCGGCAGGGTCGATTATAATCTGGCTTGGATTTTATTGACGTTTTTGGGGTTTTTTGGAATCCATCGAATGTACATGGGAAAATGGTTGACCGGAATTCTGTATCTGCTTACCGGCGGACTGGTGGGATTCGGTGTGATTTATGATTTTTGGACTCTAAACGATCAGGTGACGTTGATCAACAGCAAGTCATAACAGCAAAACAGGGTCTATGCCGCCGTCCTTTTTGCGGAACATTAATATGACAAGCGGTATCATCAATTTACGGGTTGACAGAGCCAAGATGCGTCATTAAATTGCACTTTTGAGATATTTCTCATAAAGGAGCACATTGCCATGGTTAGACCCCGCAAGGACCGCATGGTCGCCTACAATCCGGAAATCAGCTACTTTAAACCCCGGGGAATCCCCATGATGAAGCTGGAAGAGGTGCATCTGACAGTTGATGAACGCGAAGCCATTCGCCTGTCAGACCTGCAAGGCATGTCGCATGAAGATGCCGGTCAGCGTATGGGCGTTTCGCGAGCCACCTTTGGCCGCATCATCCAGCATGCCCGGCAGATTGTCGCCGATGCTCTGATCAACGGCAAGGCCATAAATGTCGGGGGCGGCAATTATCGTATTGTCGGTCAGAACCGCATATTTCGCTGTAAAAATTGTCGCCATGTTTGGGAAGAAGCCAAGGGGACGGGCAGACCGCATCATTGCCCGGCCTGCAAGGAGGATGATTTTCAACGCTTTTTAAAAGACGAACACGCTCAGCCTTAAAAATCTTTCATATAGGAGATATTCGAAATGGTCGATATTCAAGACAGCATGCCGCCCGATCCCCAAAAAATCGAAGAACAGAAGGATGCGGCGGTGAAAACTTCATTGCAGAAAATAAAGCATAAAATTATCGTTATGAGCGGCAAAGGCGGTGTCGGCAAAACCAGTACCGCTGTTAATCTATCCCTGGCCCTTGCCGACGACGGACACAAGGTAGGCGTCATGGATGTCGATTTGCACGGCCCGGACGTTCCGCGCATGCTGGGGCTGGATGGCATGCCCGAGCTGATGTCGAATAAAAAACTGAGCCCCATAAAATATTCGGAAAATTTAAGCGCGATGTCGATCGAGTCTTTTATTCCCAGCAAGGACGACGCCATCATCTGGCGCGGCCCGATGAAATATTCGGCCATCCGTCAATTTATCGGAGATGTCGAATGGGGAAATCTTGATTTTCTGGTGATCGACAGCCCACCGGGCACGGGAGATGAGCCGTTGACAGTGGCGCAAATCGTATCGGATGCCAGAGCCGTTATTGTGACGACGCCTCAAGAAGTCGCACTGGCCGATGTTCGCAAATCCATTAATTTCTGCAAAACCGTTAAAATCGAGATCTTCGGCCTGGTAGAGAACATGAGCGGCCTCAACTGCCCCCATTGCGGAGAACTGATCGACCTGTTCGGAACCGGCGGCGGGGAAAGAACCGCCAAGCAAACCGGCATCCGTTTTCTGGGTAGAATTCCTTTCGATCCCAATGTGGTTGCCTGTGGGGATTCAGGGGCCTGTTATCAGAAAGTCCATGCCGACACGGCCGTGTCCCGGGCCTATGCTGAGGTTGCTCAAAAGCTCGCTCAGCTCGCTTGAAGTCACCTTAAAAGGTTGCGCCCGTTACCCGTTCGCCCGTTTGCCGGTTAAAAAACCGCTTGTGTTTTGTGATTTCAACGGGCTTAACTGGCTCAACGGGCACAACTGGCCAACCCACAACCATAGCCTGCTGGTTTTGATGTAATTGCCAGCACGTATCGCGTAATGAGTGCCCTATTGAAAAAAATATTATGATGAAAATTAAGATCACCACCCTGGTTGACAATACGGTCGGCATCGGCGGCAGTCGTGAACTTATTGCAGAACACGGTTTGGCTTTTTTGATCGAAACAGGCAAACAGCGCATTTTATTTGACACGGGGCAGTATCTGGCTCTGAAAAACAATGCGCGCGTGCTTGGCAAGGATCTGGCGACCATTGATATGGTGGTGCTCAGCCACGGCCATTACGATCATACCGGCGGGCTAAGACACCTGCTGGAATGCAATGCTGCATTTTCGCTGTATGCCCACCCCGATGTCTTTGCCCGTAAACTGATCAAGCGCAAAGGCCAATACCGCAAAGTCGGGATTCCTGTCCCCAAAGATGCGCTGGTCAAAAAAGGGGTCGCCTTAAACCTGAATACAGGCCCGGTGGCGCTTACCCCCGAAATAATGACCAGCGGTGAAATACCGCTGGCGTCCGCGTTCGAAACGGTGGCCGAAGGATTTTTTGTCGAAAAAGACGGCCGCATGGTTCCCGATACACTGGCCGATGATCAGGCCCTGGTTCTGAAAACCGCCAGAGGGCCCGTAGTCGTTTTGGGATGCAGCCATCGGGGCGTTATCAATACCCTTCGTCAGGTGAGCAAAATAACCGGCCAAAAGCGAATCCATGCGGTTTTAGGCGGGCTGCATCTGGCCAAAGCAACCGCCGAAAAACTGGAGACCATCCTGCAGCATTTGCAGCGCTTTGGCTTAGAAAAAATGGTCGTGGGTCATTGCACGGGCAGTCGTGCCATTCAGGCACTCTATGGCCGCTTGCAAGATAAAGTGGTTCTGAATACCGTTGGACATACGTTTACTGTTTAACCTTCATCGGTTTAACCGTCGGCCCGTTTTTCATCTGTGGCGGGCATTCATTGACTGCCAAATCGACCATCATCAACTATTTTTTTCACACGGGTGGCTCTTTTCTCCAGCCAGCCGATGCGATCAACCTCGCAGCTGTCAAATTCGGGTACAAGGGGCTTAATGTCCAACAGCGGTGTGCGGTCAACGATATCAATGTCTTCAACATGCAGCATTTGATGTGCAACTCGGATCAAGCGCACAATCGAGAAACCAATCGGATTGGGCCGGGCAGGTGAGCGTGTGGCAAACAGGCCGCGTTTTGCATCATCTAAAAAAGGTGTTACCAGCAACCTGTAAGGTTGCGCCAGATGGCAATGATAGAAGAGCATAATATGGGAGAAACCATCCAGGTCTTGCAAGCCGGCGACGAATTCCGGAAAAATCTCGACTTCGGCCTTTTTACCTTTCCCACCGATCGCCTGGATGGGTGTACCTTCGGGCTGTTTGAATGGTGAGTAAATAATGCCAATCGGTCTGTAATTTATGACGTCCACCTGTAGCTCCTGCGATGTGAGGTTTCAGTTTTGATGACCCGCGTCGTCATCAAAATTCTTGCGAGTTAAAAACCAGATCGTGCAGGACTCGCGGAACTTGCAATAGATGTCCGGGTCCCGGCAATCCAGGCAGTCCTGGCACATGTATATTTGGTGCTTGCGGCACTCGTAGCGGGTTTCGTTTTGCGGATGATTCGCACATTGTCCCAATTTTTGTTCCTATTCTGTTTTCAGTTTCTCAATCTGTATGCAAACTTTTTAACCGCTAAACGGGCGAACGGGCAACGGGCTCAACAGCTTTAGTCAACATGTGGCCATTGCTCCCCTTCACGCTCCTGGGCAAAATAGCAGAATCGATTCCACTCGAGTTCTTTTCCGGATATGGGGCAGCGCAGTTTAACCTTGCGATCACTGACGCCCACAACCTCCCAATCGCCCTTGCGGGGCCCGCCATCAATATAAATTTTTTGGCCGACAACAAAAGGGTAGGGTTTAAAAAAAAGGACCGTATCGTTGCTCATTGGTCATCTCCCCCCAAATAGCCGTGTTTACGGATAGCACATCCTCACGGCCAAATGATTGCGCAGGCGAGCGCCCTGCAATTCAGCGTGTTGTTGGTGGCTATCGGGCCGCACAGGATAAATAGCTGTTTCAAAGTATATCCGCAAGCGCTAAGTTTCAAGCTTATTATCATGTACAGCCGGAGTCGAACTGATTTAACGACCGGCAAAGCCTTTTTGACATTGCAGGGTCGATTGGCTTATAGTACTGTTTTAACTTCCATATTCGGATTAAGATGAATTCTTATGAAAGGAGGGTTCGCAATGCCGTTCGGCTATACCGGAAAAATCCTGCGGGTTGATTTGACGACGCAACAGGTCGCGATCGATGAGCATGATGAGGCCTTTTACCGATCTTACCTGGGAGGGCGGGGTATCGGCTATCATTATCTGATGCGGTCGGTGCCGGCCGCCTGCGACCCATTTTCAGCAGAAAATATTCTGGTTTTGGCCACCGGTGTGATGACCGGCGCGCCATTGCCGGCTGCCTGCCGTTTTGCAGCGGTGGGTAAGTCACCCCTGACAGGAACGGCCGGCGAATCTGAAGCGGCCGGATTTTTTGGACCCGAACTGAAGATGGCCGGCTTTGATGCCGTGGTGTTCAGTGGTCGGGCGGAAAAGCCGGTCTATTTATGGGTCACCGATGGAAAAGCGCAAGTAAAAGATGCCACAGCGATTGCCGGCTTGGAGACAAAGGCGGTTGAAGATGCCATCCGCGAAGAATTGGGCAGCACGAAAATTCGGGTGGCGCAAACCGGGCCGGCCGGCATGAAGCGCGTGCGCTTTGCCAATATCACCAATAACCTGGGACATTTCAATGGGCGCGGTGGATTCGGGGCGCTGATGGGCTCCAAAAATCTGCGTGCTGTAGCGGCCCTGGGTTCTGCCAAACTGCCATACCATGCACCGGACGTTTTGCGGGATACGGCGCAGCATTATGCCCGGACCTTTAAAGATAATCCGATTGGCGAACAGCTGTTTGTCTACGGCACGACGGCCTTCCCGGAAATTCTATCGGCTGCCGGAGCGCTGCCGGTCAATAATTTCAGGCGCAGTCGCTTTGCTGCGGCTGCTGCCATCGGCGGGGATCGGTACAATGAGGTGCTTTTGCAGAAAAGAAAAGGCTGTTACGCTTGCCCGATTCGCTGCAAACGGGGTATTGCCCTGGATGATCCCCAATACGGGCTGGATTCACGTTACGGCGGCCCCGAGTATGAGACGATCGCGGCGCTGGGCAGCAATCTGAATATCGCCAACCTGAAAGCCGTTGCCAAAGGCAATGAAATCTGCAATCGCTATTGTATGGATACGATCTCCGCCGGTATGACGATAGCGTTTGCCTGCGAATGCTTTGAAGCGGGAATTATCACCACCGCGGATACGGACGGGCTGGAACTGCGTTTCGGGGATGCCGATTTAATGCTCCAGCTGCTGGAGCTGATTGCCAGGCGTGAAGGCTTCGGCGATGCCCTGGCCGAAGGCTCCACCCGGTTGGCAGAAAAATGGGGATTAAAAGATGCCCCCGGTCACCTGGCCGTCAAGGGGCAGGAGATCTCCCTTCACGATCCGCGGATTAAAGTCGGTGTGGGCATCGGTTTTGCCGTCAGCCCATACGGCGCCGACCATATGACTGCCGCCCATGACACTGCTTTTGTCAATCCGGAATCTTTTTCGGTTAAATCGGTGCGGCCGCTGGGCATCTACACGGCGATGTCGCCTACGGATATCAGCGCAGAAAAAGTGCGCCATTACAAAATTCTTGAAAATTTCTGGCGCACACTGGACGCTCTGGGCCTATGCGTTTTCGGATATGCCCCCCGGGGCGTGATGCCGATTACGACCATGGTCGATTGCGTCAACGCCATTACCGGCTGGGATGCAAGCCTGTTCGAATTGATGCGAGCCGGTGAGCGAGGGACGCTCATTGCACGGGCATTTAACAGCCGCGAAGGGTTTTCCATTAAAAACGACCAATTGCCCAAACGCTTGTTTGAACCCAAACCGGATGGCCCCGATGCCGGTCGGCCAATCTTTAGCGAATCGGATTTCAACCGGGCCGTTGAGCTGTATTATGACATGATCGGCTGTGATCCGAGTACGGGTCGACCCAAGCAAAGCAAATTGCTCGAGCTGGGACTGGATTGGATTGCAGATCTGTTGTAACAACAGGATCACGATCCCGCCCCGGCCTTCATCTATGATTAAAAATGTATCCGGTGCCGATCCGGACCAACCCCGTAAGGTCTTAACGCCCGTTTGGTTCACATCCCGGCCAATATCTGGCGTATTGATTTTTTCTATGCAAAATTAATAATCTATCGTTATTATATATTTGAAGTTAAGGCCTTAAGCATTTAACATTCAGAAAAATTTTGTGTCTGTCTGATAGCATGATCACCCGCCAAGGGGGATCAATTTTATAATTCCGGCTTATGCCCGAGGAATTCCATGTTTTTCAGAAAGAAAAAAACCCTCATGAGCCTCTCGCGCACCTGCGGCTGAGCGGCCAAAATCGGTCCGACGGATCTGTCGGAAGCGCTCAGGGGGCTGAATGCCTCAGATGACCCCAATTTGCTGGTGGGTTTTGATACCAGCGATGATGCCGCCGTGTATCGGGTTTCGCCCGAGATCGCCCTGATCAGCACGGTGGATTACATCACCCCACCGGTGGATGATCCCTACTGGTTTGGGCAGATTGCAGCTGCCAACTCTTTGTCTGACATATACGCAATGGGCGGTCAGCCGCTTACGGCGTTGAATCTGGTAATGTTCCCCTCCAAAAAGCTGGACATGGTATTTTTAAAGGAAATTTTGCGCGGTGGTAGTGACAAAGTTCTGGAGGCGGGGGCTTCATTGGCCGGCGGGCATTCAGTTGATGATAACGAGCCCAAATATGGTCTGGCCGTTACCGGTATCGTTCACCCGGATCGCGTTCTGACCAATTGCGGCGCTCAGGTAGGGGATGCCCTGATTCTGACCAAACCCCTGGGCACAGGGGTGCTGTTTAACGCCAACCGCTCGGGTAAGCTTCCGTACCCTGAACTGGAATCCATTTTGCCCCAGGTAGCGGCCCTCAATCGCAACGCCATCGAAGTGGCTTTGAAATTTGATGTGCATGCCTGCACCGATGTGACCGGATTTGGCATTCTGGGCCACACACTTGAACTGGCACGCGGCAATGATGTTCGGATCGAACTGATTTATGAAAGCCTTCCTTTTTACCCCAATGCCTTTCGGATGTATGAGAAGGGAGAAACCACCGGCAGCAACAAGGCCAATCGCAAGCTGGCGCAAGATGCCTGGGAATCGGGCGCTCAGCTTTCGGCTGTGGAACAGGACCTGCTGTTTGATCCGCAGACCTCCGGCGGCCTCTTGCTGGTTGTCCCGGAAGCCCAGACCGATGATCTGATTGCCAGCCTGAAAAACGAGGGCATCGAAACAGCCGTCAGGGTCGGGGAAGTCATCGCCGCCGATCGACCTTTTATCCGCGTCGTTTAACTGAGGAACCCGATAGCCTTTATAATCAGTCACGCAATGATACTCAGTGTTGCTATTCGCGGAGCTGATAATTCATTCCGCTCCAAATGTATTCAGGGTCTTTAAGGGCTTGATGTTATAAATTTGCGAAGCGGACGATATAACGTATTAAATAATGATATATTGAATAAACCGGTTCCTAAACCCTTGGATCTTGTTCGAGAGCAAGGCGGGAGGAGGAGAAATAGCGCAACGTACTTATAGTACGTGAGCATGTTTCGGCGACGAGCAACACAGCTCTCGGGCAAGAGACAGGGGGTTAGGAACCGGTTTTAGTCGAATTCATAGATTTCGTATTGGGTCTCTTCCCCCAACAGCTGATCAATTCTAGCTTGGATCTCTGCCCGTTCTTTGCTGTTGAGCCATTGCTGCCAGTAGTCGATGGATTGCCATTTCGATACGACCAGGCTTTCGTGAGGCTGATCCACGCGTTGCAGGGTTTCACCGGCAATGTATCCGGGCTGGCCCGCAGTCATGGATCGTAATTGATTGATCAGGGCCCGCAGGTCCTCCATTTTATCGGGCGGCACCCTCCTTTTGATATGAACCTTGATCATCTTGACGGCTCCTTATGCTGGATTTGAGCTTCTTGGTACAAACCGCATAAAACAATTTGGACTTTGTTTCAAGGTTAATCCTGCTTTTGACAATGCAGCGCCCCAAGTTTCAACACGAAACGCGGAACGCGAAACACGTAACATTTCAAATCCACTACTCCAATACTCCACCACTCCAGTACGCCGGCTTATTTCAGACATACCCTTATCTTTACCATCAGTTCCGAATCATTTTGGATATTAAACAAGGTTTGCTTATTATTGACTTTTCAATTCATGGGGCATAGTTTTAGAAATTAGCCCATTTGTTTAAGCAGGACTTGAATGATGGCCGAAGGCGTCATATTCGATATAAAAAAATATGCCATTCATGACGGGCCGGGCATTCGCACGACGGTGTTCTTTAAAGGTTGCCCGCTGGCGTGTCGCTGGTGTCACAATCCAGAAGGCATATCGGTTGCGTCCCAGCGAATCTATCGGCAGGAGCGCTGCGTCAGCTGCGGCGAATGTATCCAGGTGTGTACCCAGAAAGTAATCTCCCGGACAGCCGAAGGGATTATCAGGGATCCTGCCGGATGCAACCTGTGTCAAACCTGTGCCGAGCATTGCCCCTCGGAAGCCGTTGAATTTGTGGGGCAAAAGGTGACGGTCGCCGAAGTGATGCAACAAATTGAAAAAGATACAGTCTTTTACGATCAATCGGGTGGCGGGGTCACCCTGTCGGGCGGCGAACCCCTGATGCAACCTGATTTTCTGATGGAGCTGCTTGACGCTTGCGGCGATCTGGATCTTCACCGTACCGTCGATACAACCGGATATGCGGATGCAGCGCTTCTGTTACAGGTGGCCCGAAGAACAGATTTATTTTTGTACGATCTGAAGATCATGGATGCGACCAAACACCGGGATTTCACCGGGGTGCCCAATCAGCTGATTCTCGACAATTTAAAAATACTGTCTGAGAACAAGGCCCGCATCCAGGTGCGTATTCCGATTATTCCCGGCATCAACAGCGATGCCGACAATATTCATCGAACGGCTGATTTTGTCGCGCCCCTGCCCGGGGTTGAGCACGTCTCGATTCTGCCTTTTCACAACTCAGCCCGGGGAAAATACAGCCGCCTGGGCATGGCGTGCATGTCGGCGGACATGCAGCGCCCCAGCACCGATCATTTAAATCAGATTGCCGGTTGGCTCCAACAATCCGGTCTGCAGGTTAAAATTGAAGGATAGGACGCCATGAATAACCGAATATCTCGCCTGCGCGAGCAAAGCTTTAACGCCCAGCCCTGTATTTCAGCAGAGCGTGCCCAGCTGGTTACCGAATTTTATAAAGAAAATGAGGGAAAATTTTCGGTGCCGGTATTGCGGGCGTTGAATTATAAAAATTTGTGTGAGAAAAAGACGATTTACATCGGAGATGATGAACTCATCGTCGGTGAGCGCGGACCCTATCCCAAGGCGGTGCCCACCTTTCCGGAACTGACCTGTCACTCCCGGGAAGACCTCAAGATTTTAAATTCCAGGAATATGACCCGCTACGCGGTGGATGGTGAAGCCCTGCAAATATATGCCGAAACGGTCATCCCCTATTGGAGCGGACGCAGCATGCGGGAACGGGTGTTTGACGAGGTGCCGGACGAGTGGAAAAGGGCTTACAGCGCCGGTATGTTTACCGAGTTCATGGAACAGCGCGCTCCGGGGCACACGACCCTGGATGGCATCATCTATCGCAAAGGCATGCTGGATTTTAAGGCGGACATTGCCAACAGTCTTCAACGTCTGGATTACTTAAATGATCCGCAAGCAGCCGATAAGGCTGAAGAACTAAAAGCCATGGAGATCGCCTGCGAAGCGGCTATTATTTTTGCCGAACGCCATGCTGATTTGGCCCAAAAGATGGCGGCCGAGGAAGCGGATTCCCAGCGCAAAGAAGAGCTCGAACGAATCTCCGACATCTGTCGACGGGTGCCCGCCCATGCGCCGCGCAATTTTTGGGAAGCCCTTCAGATGTACTGGTTTGTCCATCTGGGAACCATTACCGAACTAAACGGCTGGGACGCCATGAGTCCCGGCCATCTGGACCAGCACCTAGCCCCTTTTTACGAAAAGGACCTGGCCGGCAACGTGCTGGACCGTGAGCGTGCCAAAGAATTGATCGAATGCCTCTGGATTAAATTCAACAACCACCCGGCGCCACCCAAAGTTGGCGTTACGGCGCTGGAAAGCGGCACCTACAACGATTTTACGAACATCAATATCGGCGGACTGAAAGTCGATGGCTCTGACGGTGTCAACGAGGTTTCGTACATCATGCTGGAAGCGGTCGATGAGCTGCATTTGCTGCAGCCCGGCAGCAATGTCCAGATCAGCCACAAAACCCCCAACCGCTTTTTGAAGGCAGCCGCCCGGGTGATTCGAAAAGGCTATGGTTATCCCTCGGTGTTCAACGCTGATGAAGTCATCATGGAGCAAATCCGGACCGGTAAAACCCTGGAGGATGCCCGCGAGGGTGGTTGCAGCGGGTGTATCGAAACCGGTGCTTTCGGCAAAGAGGCCTATATTTTAACCGGCTATTTAAACGTACCCAAAATTCTGGAACTGGCATTAAACAATGGTACCGATCCGGTGAGCGGCCAAGCGGTCGGGCTGCAGACCGGCGATCCGAAAGCCTTTAACTGTTTCGACGACCTCTATGACGCTTTTGTCAAGCAGCTGAATTACATGGTTGATCTCAAAATTAAGATCAATAACTACATCGAACGCATGTATGCCAAATATGCGCCGGCGCCATTTCTTTCGGTGGTGATTGCAGACTGTATCGCCAAGGGCAAAGATTATTACAGCGGGGGGCCGCGATACAATACCAACTACATTCAATGCTGCGGTATCGGCACGGTTACCGACAGTCTCTCGGCCATTAAAAAACATGTCTTCGAAACCAAAACCGTCCTCATGGATGATTTGCTGGCCGCGCTTGAGGACAATTTTGCAGGCCAGAAGGCCCTGCGCCTGAGGCTTCTGAATAAAACACCTTTTTTCGGAAATGATGATGATACAGCAGACGCGCTTATGCAGCGGGTGTACGCGGATCTTTTTGCAGCCATTGACGGCAAGCCCAATACCAAAGGCACGACCTATCATTTGAATATGCTGTCTACGACCTGCCATGTCTATTTCGGGAAAATGTTGGGCGCATCCGCCAACGGGCGCCTGGCCGGGCTGCCGATATCTGATGGCACTTCTCCGTCGCACGGCGCCGATCGCAATGGACCGACCGCGGTGATCAAGTCACTGGCCAAGATGGACCAGGTTAAGTCCGGCGGCACTCTGTTAAACCAGCGGTTTTTACCCGATGTCCTCAAGGATGAAGACGGCATTGAAAAACTGTGTCACCTGATCCGGACCTACTTTA
>JASFIG010000013.1:0-25631 GCA_050122795.1 Desulfobacterales bacterium | reverse complement strand
GCAGATGCACACCAATTAGTATTTTGTTGCAGTGCTCGGGACTTTCTTAAAGGAAGGACTCAATCGGACCTGGATTTACGGACAGGCTTTCTTTATTTCACATCTCAGGGTTGCGCGACGCTGTAAACCCCCATCTCTCTAAGCTTCGGCAAACTTCTTTGCCAGATCATTATCGATAACGTAAATACAGATTTCCTTGGCGCCCTGTTCGGTATATTTACATTTTTCACATAAATTATTGATCAGATAGGTAACATCATCTCTGATGCGCTTGTCATATGTTTTGAAATCCTCTTGATCGTAATCCTTGATGGCGCGCCGAAAGTTTTCGTTTTTCAAAAAAGGATCCAGTACTTTTTCCTTCAAATTGTGCACATAGCGGTCATGCATCGACTGGTAAATTTTGGTTCCTTCAATCGGAACGCCTTCAACCATGATTTCCTGGGTAAGCGTTTTGGAAGTATACTCCTTCTGGGTTTCATCGCGAAACGTCTTGCGCTGATTTCGATCGGCTTTGGGTCCGAGCAATTTACTTTCGATGCTTTCCAAAAATTCTTCGGTAATTTCCAATTTTTCCCCGGTATAGGTGCAGGTTTCAACCGAACCGATTTCAAAATTAATGGCAAACAGGTAGTTTTGAATTTCTCTGGCAATCTGCTCTTGATTGTAATAGTAAAGGGATTCTTTGACTTCTTGCAAAATCGTATAATCATACATGCGCAGCAGTGAATCTAAAAATCCTTCGGGTATCAGGTCCCTGATTTCTTTGCGGGCTTTAGTGAAAAAGTTGCATAAATCTGACATGTTGATGAGCTTGTCTTCCTTCGCATAGATCGAGAAAAATATATTGAAAATGCTGATGGAATCACGCCCGGAGATGCCTTTGTCGCCTTCGTTTTCCGATTCGGCAATAATTTTACGCCTTCGTTTGGCAGTCAGCCGCTTGCGGTCTTTTTCCGTCAACCAGGTCGGAATGTATCCGGTGTAAATTTCCATTTTAAGCAGCTGCAATTTTTCATCACAAAAAAGACGATAGCGCGCCGGATCGTTAATCCAATCCAGCATGGCGTCGGATTTGGCATTCAGGCGGGTGGCGATGATGACTCTGGCAAAATTGTGAAGCACCCGCGGCAAAAAGCGCTCGTCAATGTGCCGGCCGAAGATGTTTCGATAAATTTCCACCTCGGTGGACAGGTCCATTACATAAGGGATTTTGATGTATTCAACGCGGTCTAAAAACGATTGAAATCCCTGGATGTTTTTTTCATCTTCGGGGTTCATCACCGCCAGCAGCAGTGAATTGACGTTCTCCTCAATGTCTTCCACTTTGTGGATACCTTCACTGATGATGTTGTGCAGCTCTATCAAGCGTTCGGTATTGTGAGATTTGATGTCCATCAGGGCATAAACCCCGTTATTGGTTTTGGCATACTGGGAAAATATGTATTTAACCAGGTTGCTGTCTCTGAGCAAATTGTTAATTTGACGCTGGAGCATAATATTGCTCATTACATTTTGCTTTAAGGGTCGATCGCCGGGATTAAACACACTGATGCCCTCGCCCAGACGGCGGCTGAAACGATAGGGTCGTGCATACAACATTTCAAATACCCGCTGGGGGCTCTTTAACCGCCCTAAAAGCGCTTCATACAACGAACTGCAAATGGTACACGGCAGGTCTTTAAAAACCCATTCATACTCTTTTTCAGTGGACAGCTGCCATTTGAACTTATCGTTTTTAAATAAATCATCAAAAAACTCCCTTCGATAATGCTTGGGAATCATCAGCAGCGGATTGTCATGACTGGGACAGGGGATTTCAACAAAATCCTCATTGATATGTGGCGCCTGCGTATCGTCGAGCAATTCTTCAGCGCTCCGAGCATAGTTGCGTATGCTTTTGCCGCCACCTGAGTATGCCGGATCTGCATTCGAATTTTCCAGCAGACTGGAAAGCTGTTTGAGAACCGGATGCGTCTCAAATTCTTCAAATTGACCGAATGTACTTCGATCAAACCGCCACACCGTTTCATATCTTAAGCCGGCTTCGGTATTGGCGTACTCTTCGAGCTTGGTGAGCATGTTATTTAAAAAGGTACTTTTACCGCAGCCCGGTGGTCCCTTAAAGATATAGATCTTGTTTTGCTGGGTGCCGCGTTTGAGTGCCTCCACCAGTTTGACCAGGCGATTGGCGAACAGGCGATCGGCAAAAAACGGGTTGTCCGCCTTTTCGACAAACAACTTGCTGCAATCATAAAAGGCAAAGCTGATGGATTCGGGATCATCAGGATACTCGTCTACACCCTCGCCAACATAGGCTTTCATCATATCGTGAAATACCTGAAAAATGTTGCGCGTCACCGTTTTGGGATTGGCAACCAGCTCCTTCAAAAAAGCCTCAAAGGAAATCGAGGCGCGCTGCTCCTGTGTGCTCATGTTCTGGTTGAGATTAATCATGGCTTTTTTAATACTATCGTCAGCGCCGACATCGACTTTGGCTTGCTTTTCTCCTTTTGCTAAGGCTTTGATGGCTTTTTTCACTTTGCCCATGAGGTTTCTCCGGTATCAGCTTGCGGCAGGTTTGTGGACATCCGAGCTCGTTAAGGTCACTTTGGAAAGCTTGCGGTTTTTCGTTGTATACAATACCCGCGCCCATTTTATATCCATTTGTTTGTCGTCTTCCTCCGACGGCAGGGCCACACCAGGGATCGGGATGCGAATTTGCTTGGATTCAACTTTTTCCACTTCGCTGGTTTCCAGTTTTACGGTGCCGCCCCACAGATACTCGATGCCCATCATGGTATTGGCGATAAATTCTCTAACCAGTGGCTTGCCTTCGAAGTGGTGATACAGGTAAAGGTCTCCGTTCTTTGATTTTTCCGGATCGATGGTAATATGGGGTGGATGATAAAGTGAATCGAAAAGCATCTTGCGATAATCTTTTGCTTTGCGGCTTTTTACATAATACTCCCATACGCCCCGGTTCTGGTTGAGCCGCTTACCGGCCACAAACAGGTTATTGCGCGTGATAAAATCCTGATCCACAAATGTGTTGATAAACATAAAATCATTTAAATTTTCGCGCACATCGTAAACAAAAGCCTGGCCGGTCCCGGTGTTGGCGTCGAATTTTTCCCTTTCGCGGGCATCCCGCAGTCGCTTAAACGCAATCGAATACTTGCCTTTATTTGCCAGTTCCTCGATATAATGAAAAATCCGCATCCCCAATGCATACGGATTCATACCAACGCGCGGCAAGGATGTTACAAAGGCGTGCGTCCGGGCGAAATCGACTTCGTGTCCTTCGATGCGGTCATCCTGTAAGAACAGTTTTTCGTGCCAGTAGCTGGCCCAGCCCTCATTCATAATTTTGGTGCGGATCTGGGGTTGGAAAAACAGGGAGGTCTTGCGAACCACTTCAATAACCGGTTTCATCCAACGGTTTTCTTCCTTGTTTAAAAAATCGGATTGTTCCAGGATATGCTGAATCAAATCCAACTTTTGATGATTTTTTTCCTGGAGGTGTTTCTTATAAATGGCATCAAACTCCGGATATTTGCGAAGCACTCCCGCAAAAAACGCCTTTTCACCATGCTTCTTGTCGCCTTTGACGCAATCATTGTATCTTTCGATTTCTTTGATGTACGCGTTGATTTTTACCTGTTTTAAAGATTGCAAAAACTCATCAAAATAAAAATCGAGCATTTTCGATTTGTTCGTCACCGGCGGTCGGTTCCAGGTCGCCAGCTCGTTGTGATATCCCACCAGGTTATCGATGCTGCGGGCAAACTCAATAACATAATCCAGCCAGCGGCCCTTTTCGGATCTGAATTTAGCGATCATGCGTTTATCTGATAGCGCGCGGCCGGTGAAGTCATATTCCCAGGTGTGCCGGAAATATAAATTGTTCTGGAAAAAATCGATATGGGCCAGCACATGGTAAAAAATCATGACATTCATCCAGTCCGGATTGTTGTCATTGTAATATGATATGGCCGGGCGCGTGTTGATCACCGTCTCATAGGGATTGCTGGGATACAGTTCGTAGCGCCCCTTTTCTTTGAGCACTTCGACATCATGGACCCAGTAATCATAAAGCGTCGGGATCATCAATTTGGGTGTCAGTTCGAGCAAATCCCGGTTGGTGACGATATACTCCAGACTTTCATCCTGAAATTGAAGCCCGGCCTCCCGGGCGCGCTCCTTGCACCCTTCCATGATTTTTTTGGTATGCTGATCGATTAGTTCCATATCTTATATTGAATATTTTCTATTGAAGATTGAATATTTTAGGATGACAATCAATTTTATTTAGCGACAGCTCGCCTTTAGACATTGATTTTGTATAATAAAATATAAATGACAAAATTCCTCAAATCTTCAATATGCAATTTTCAATATTCAATCTGATGATGTTGAGGAAATTTAATTTTCCAGTTTACAGCAGCCGTTACCTATTCAGATATAAGGTGCTTTATGCCCTCAATCAGTCTGGGTTCGTTGGCATTTTCCGGCATGACGTCCAGTCTGATAAAATTCGCTTTTTCCGTCAAAAGTCCGGATTTTTTCAGGTATTTTTCAACTTCGGTATTATGCGTCGCTTCCTGTGTATGCTCGGCGATGGAAATGCCGATTCGACTGGCATAACTTAACATTTTTTCAAGTTGCGGAATAGATTCCTTGCCGTCTGTGTCCCAATCATCACCATCGGTGCCATGGAAGATATAAATATTGTAATCCCGGGATAAATTTTCTTTTTCAACGATTTCGTTAACCAGGCGGTAGGCGGAGGACACCTGAGTGCCACCGGCCACCGCCGAATTGTAGTAGGTGTAGAAATCTTTTACTTCCGATGCTTCGGTGTCATGCAGAATAAAGCGCGTTTCCACCTGCATGGCATACTGATATAATAACCAGCTGTATATCATCACATGCTGGGCAACGACCAGCTCCGTTGATCGGCCGGCCATCGAGCCGGAATAATCGCGCAGAAAAAAGACCATGGCCTGGGACTCATAATCTTTTTCGCGGGACAACACCCGGTAGACCATATCCGCAGGCGAAACCAGAAATTGCGAAGGATCAATGGCATTGACATCCGGCAGATTTCCCAGATGGATGTTGGTCTCGACAATTTTTTTCAGAGTGGCTTTTTTATCGAGCAGCTGACCAAAGCCGCGATGACGGTCGGTCAGGTCATAGGTGTAGCGCGTAAGCGATCGCTTTTTCCCTTTATCTTTAAGATTCGGCAGCTGAAATTTTTCGGTCAGGATACGCCCCAGATCATAGGCGTTGGATTCCATTTCATGCTGGGCGCCTTCCCCCTGTCCCGGACCGGTGCCATCACCTGCATCGGGCTGATGGATCGGCTGCTCACCGATCACTTCGCCTTCTTCCCCATCGCCGGAGCCGCCATAGGGCTCTTCTTCAGAGGCTTGCAATGATGGATCGTGGATAAATTTTTCTTCAACGGTGGAAGGAACGACAACGACTTTATCCTTGCCCCCTTTACTGGGTTTGATCAAGCGGCCCACGTTTATTTTGCGTGGGAACCCATCTTTTTCGCGCTGCTTGTCCCTTTCCAAAAGCTCATCGATGGATCGCAGGCTGGTGCTGTGGGTGGTTTGTAATGCAGTGATGCCTTGCAAGAACGTCAGATCATCATAATTGTAAATATTCTGAAATTTACGAAATGATTTAAAGGAACCCGCCTGGCCGCTTGCGGGCAGATGGTGGGTGCCGGCTGCTTCCAGCTCGGCCAGAATCTTACCCTCCTGCTCGGGCGTCAGCCCCTTTTCTTTCAGCCGCTCATATAGCTCTTTGCTTTTTGGATCCATAATTTCCCCGGCACATGGCCTAAGGTTTCAGGTGTCAGCTTTTTGGCCGCTGGCTTCTCGCTACTTGCTTCTGGCCAAAAGCCAGTGACCAGAAGCCAGTAGCCACCGGAAGCCTGCTATTTTCTCCGCATTCCGCATTCCACATTCCGAATTCTTTTTACTTCTCATCCTCCTGGGTGCAGAAATACTCGATCGTTTTCTGCGCGCAGGTCTGGCAGTATCCCAGCTTATTGAGCATGGTTTCGATCATGCGATCGTAAAGCTTCTGGTTTTCTTCATTGGTACGGTTGGCCAATGCACCGATCAAACTGCCGGCTCCGGCGATGTCGGATTTGAGCCGCACGTCGGTGACGGCTTTTACCAGCTCCAGATTGTCCATAAAGTCGTAATCCGGATCGACAGAGATTTTCTGTCCATAAATTTTTCGAATCGATGTTCGAAAAGACTCGCGCTGTTCTTCGGTCTTAAGACCCAGTCGCTCCTCGACACTGTTGATATAACGCTCGTCGATCTTTAAAGCTTTCAGTTCACCGGTTTGAGGATCTTTGTATTTCCACATTTTGTCAGGGCCCAGATTTTCGGCATCGATTCCGATGATCATATTCACATAGTTCATCACATCCTTGCGAATGGCATAGGGCTCATCCATGTAGGCATTGAACATCTCGGTCATGATGCGCTCACGATACAATCCTTTTCCGGTTTTGAGATCTTCAAGGTATTTGGAGCGATCGTTGGCTTCGGTCACATAGTCCAGCACAATGCGTTCCAGCGCCTTAAAGATGTCATAGGCGAACATGCACTTGCCTTCATTGGTTTCAGAACTCTCAATCAGCAACTGGATGGCGCGGCCCAGATTTCGCTGCCCGAGGCCTTTTTGGCCAAAGCGGTTGATAATCTCCGGATCCTGGTTGAGGGTGTCGATGACTTCCGCCAATGTTTTGATGCTTTTTTCGCCCGCAACCTCTCCGGCGGCCAGTTTCATGGTTTCCACCGGCGTGAGTTTTTCAGAGCGCGGCAGGCGGCTTAAAACGGAAGTGACTGAGGCGGCATAATTCAGATTGGGATCCTGATGCAAATCTTCACGGGTCAACGTGGTGCGGGTTTCGCTGCCGATGGTATAGCCGGTCAACTCTTTTTGAAGTTTATAGTTGGTGTTGTGGGATACGTAGCAGATGCGGCAGCGGTCGACGATGGGCGCCTCTTCTTTTTCGGATAGAAAACGGTGAAATTCGGAGTTGTTGCTGGTGGCCACAATTAAGGTGTCAATCGGCCATTTGAAACCGTCGATTTCGATGTTGCGGTTTTGGATAACACCCAAATAGACCTGAACGAGGTCTTTTTTGTTTTTGTATATTTCATCGCTGAAATGAATCCCACCACCGGCAACGCGTGCCAGGGCGCCGCGGCGCAGATCAAAGCGATAGGGGTTATTGGTATCGGTGATGTGCAGCAATCGCTGAATCGACTCTTCGCCCAGCAGATCCACAGCCGATGAGGTGATCTTATCTTTGGCGGGATATTTTCCGGTCACGGTGCCCAGGCTTTCGGTCAACGGTACCGGCGTGATTTCGATATGTTTGAGCATTTCATCGATGTTTCCGTCGCAGTGATCGCGGAGATCATTCCAGATATAGCCGCTGCAGGCACCTAACGGCCGATAGTTCATATATAACTGTTCAATCTCCTTATCGGAAAAGCCGACCTGTTTGGCCAGATAATCCCTGGTTTCATCCGGGTCGTCAAACAGATTCATGGCCAGAATCATGGGGTCTTCATAGGTCTGGGATTCAATTGTGGAGATTTTGCCGTAATTGCCGAGCTTGTCCAGATTCATGAACTTAAACGTAAACTTGCGGTTATTTTCCTGGGCCAGAAAACTACGATATTTGCCTGCCAGAAATTCCACAAAAAATGTTTTGCCGTTGCCCGGTTCACCGACAAGCACGAAGGCCATCTCCTTGGAGGAACCATTTTCGGCCGCATCCTTCACGTATGAAACGAAACTGTTGATTTCATCATACATGCCGATAACGTGTTTGGCACCATTACGGAAGATCTTAAAGTCATAAGTTGTTTTGCCGTTCACCACCACTTTTTCGATTTCACTCTCCAGGATCATGCGCGAGACCCCCTGGAAAGCATTCTCAAACCGTAACTTGCCGTCCTTGACAGCGGTCATATGCTGGTGAAGCGTGCTTGCTTTTTTAGGCATTTTTCCTCCCATCGTGTAGGGTTGTTAAAAAATCGTTTTTCAGGTGTTGGCCCAAGCTGCCTGCTTCAGATTTTCTTACAATTCAAACATGTTATCCAGGTCGTGAACGACTGAGGGGATGCTGTTTTCACTTTCGGGCTGGAAATTACGGGCTGGACTGTCAAAATAAAGGCTAACTACAAGCCCTTGACTACAATAACACCTCTTGTTCCCTACCCAAAGGAGTAATCATCAATCCAGCTTTGGCAACAGATATTTCGCAAAAATGAACGCCTTTTTGACGTTATGTTGTACTATTTTTTGGCAGCTTTATATTATATTAAAACCATTTTCTGAATGCCCAGCTGGCCCGTCGCTCATTACATTTAACAGTCAATTTTCGGCAATACGGCTAAGTCCTCATAATTGCTTTATTTTCGTATATAAACAGACCACTGTGACCGCAGGTCAAACCTTAATCGGTCGGGTGAATGGGCCCGCTCCTTACAACACATCTACATGTATAGATGCAAAAACAATACCATTGGTATCAAAATATTTAATTAAATCGAATGATAAAGGTTCAGGGTTCAAAGGTTCAGGGTTCAAGGATCAAGTAAAGGTTGTACGTTGCGGGCTCACATTTTATATAGCCAGCAGCCAGAAGAAGGAAGCCAGTCGCCAGTGGCCGGCAAACACTGACTCTAACCTCTGAACGCTGAACCCTAAACCTCTGAACCTTGAGCGGAGTGCCTGCGCACCAGCAACAACGTGTTTCCGATAACGCTGATACTGCTCAGAAGCATGGCACAAACTGCAATCAGCGGATTGAGCAGACCGCTCATGGCAATGGGGATACTGATGGCGTTGTATGCAAAGGTAAAGATCAGATTTTGATGAATTTTTTGATTGACCTCGCCCGCAAAGGTCAAAAAGTCGATGACCTGCTCGGGCTCGGCCCGCATCAGGGTGACGGCCGCCATCTCTTCCCCCAGATGCGCTCCGGAATGGACCGCCAGTGAAAGATCGGCCTGAACCAGAGCAGGGGCGTCATTGATGCCATCGCCGACCATGGCGACAAGGTGGTTTTGTTTCTGCAAAGCTTTAACAGCGGACACCTTATCATCAGGCATTTGCCCGCCAAAGGCCTCATGAATGCCGACAGCTTTTGCAATAGCAAGTGTCGTCTGATGGCCATCACCGGAAACCAGTTGGGTTTTTAAGCCCTGTTGCTGCAATTTTGCAACAGTGGCTCCGGCGCCCTTGCGAATGGTGTCTCCAAAAACAAAAATGGCAGCGGGTTGATGGTCGATACACATGAATACATATGAATCCATTGGTGTTTGCTGTAGACTGTTGATGTTCATTATTTTTTGAAATTCAGCAGTTGTATCCCCCATAAAATCTGGTGAGCCGATCTTTAATATCTTGTCTTCAAACCGGCCTGCTACACCGGTGTCGGCGATTTGGATTTGGTCTATTGGGGCCGGCCGAACATCTTTTTTTTGAGCCTGACGCATAATTTCCTGAGCGATAAAATGGTCTGATTTTTTCTCGAGACCGGCCGCCAGTTCAAGCACCCGGTCTTTGTCGTAAGAACCCAAAACGATAATGTCCCGCAGCGACCAGTTACCGTGTGTGATAGTGCCGGTTTTGTCAAATATGAAAGCGCTGACGCGCGTCGCCGTGTCAAAAGCCTCGAAATCCCGCACCAGCATTCCCTTTTTGCCGGCAATTGAAATTCCGGCCACGCGGGCTAAGGGAATAGCAATACCCAGTGCGCAGGGACAGGAGATGACCATAACGGTCACAGCTCTCAAAATCGACGCTTCCAGCGCGATACCGCTGAGAGCGCAGATAACGGCGGTAGCGGCTGCCAGCAGGAGAATAATCGGAACGAACCATTGCAAAATGACATCGGTTTTACCTTCAACGGGCAATTTGGTCAGCAGCGTTTTTTCGATGATCTGCATCATCTGACCCAGGGTGGCGTCATTGCCGACTTTTTCGGCGGTGATTTTAAATTCGCCCTGCAGAACCCGGGTTCCGCTTCTGATGAAATCACCGGTTTTTTTGGCAACCGGCGTGGGCTCGCCGGTCAGCGAGGATTGATCCACTGTCCCGCTGCCGGCCAGAATGCGTCCATCGGCCGGTATGATTTCGGTTTCCACGACGCGAAAGCGGTCACCGGGTGCCAGCTGTTCGATGGCCACATAGCGCCCCTCAGGAAAATCGCGTTTGCATATCCTAACCTTGGTGGGCATCAGCGCAAAGAAATCTTCCAGATCCACCAGAACCTTTTTTTTCGCGCGTCGCTCCAGTGCTTTGCCCAGCAATACCAGGGTGATCAGCATCGCAGCCGTATCATAGTAAAGATGAATGCTGCTGCTGAAAAGGTTAAAGGTGCTGTAGAAATAAGCGCTTAAAGCGCCGATGATGATCAGTGTCTCCATGCTGAAGGCGGCATTGCGCAAACCCGCCCAGGCTTTTTTATAAAAATCGTATCCGCCGTAAACCAATACGGCAGTTGTCATGACAAACATGGGCCAGGAAATTTTGGCCGCATTTTCAGCCGAAAAATCCGTGAAAAATCCGGTGTAGAGGGCAAAGGATAACATCATCACGTTCATGGTCAAAAAAGCCGAGATGGCAAATTGCACAAATTCCCGGGAGGACGCCTTCGTTTTGCCGGCTTCATCAGCAGCGGTTGCGCGGTATCCGAGTTTACCGATGCCGGCGATGATCTGATCGGGAGAAATTTTGATGGGATCGTATACCACCTGCAGCCGGTCGGTGGAAAAATTACAGTTGGAATCAACGACGCCCGGGGTTTTTTGCAAAGATTGATCGATGACCCAGGCGCAGGCCGAACACCACATGTTGCTGACCCGCAGTTTGAGCGTCAGAGCGTTATTTGCGGCAATCGAAGCAGAGGATACGGCTTCTTCTGTCGTCAGGCTGTCTGCATCGGCAACCTTACTTTGAGATACTCCAATGAGTTGTTCTTCGGAAAGGGGGATAATGCCTTTGGCCTGGCACTCTTTGTACAGCTCGGTTTCGCGAAACGTTTCCGGGTCCGGTGAATCCGTGGCTTCCATCAGGATGGTAAACACCTGCCGGCAGCCGTTGCAGCAAAATGCATAGGATGCGCCGGCAATAACAGCGGTAGCCGTCCCATGGCGCAAAGCTAAGCCGCACAGGTCACATGTTTTCGAGACCTTCTTTGAGTCAGGGTGATTAACCATGGAGATAGGCAAATTCTAAATAATAAATTTTTATATTCAAGGTGTCAGGTGTCAGGTTTCGGGTGTCAGGGAAAAGCTGATTTTAGGTTTCAAAGGAAAAGGTAGTGTAATTTGGGATTGCGGAGATTTATTCCCGCGTGCCCAGGGACTTGACAAAAGCAACCACCCGCCAGCGATCATCGACCGTGACGGTGGCATGCAGCGGCGGCTGCCGGCCACCGGGGATGCCGTAGCTGACATTTTTAAAAAGCTCACCGTCCGCGCTGTCCTGGACTTTGGCACTGCGCAGATCGGTCGGCAAAGGCGCAAAGCTCTGACCGACGGTGCCGTTACCATCGTATTTGTGGCCATGGCACTGAGCGCAATAGATCAGGTATACGGCTTTGCCGCGGGCAATGACGGCCGCTTGGGTCATATCGATGGGGGACTGTATGTCGCTTCCGGCCGATACGCGGAAGATGGCTTCGCCGCCATTCACCGGTACCAGGCCGGCTTCTTTGATCAGCAGCGGTTCCTCATATGGCCGCACGGCCGGTGTTTCACGCATGCGGCCATAGCGGAAGTTGTTGTCATAATAGATGAGTGCGTGATAGACCGCCAGCAGAGCAACGGCAACGACGATGAAAAAGCCGATTATTTTTTTCATTTATTCAACACCTTCAAAAGGGATCACATACAAATGCTTCGGGTTTTCTTCCCGGCCCTGCTCTTTGAGCACATGCTGCGCGTAAGGTAATGGGTAATACGGATCCCAGATGGCAAAGGCCGACTCAGCGGGAACGTCTTTGATCGGCCGATAATCCCAATCGGGCTGGCCGAGGTCTCCGATAACCGTGAACGCCAGCCACCCCTGGAACAGGACAATTGCGACAAAAAAAAGGACAAACAGCCAGGTTTTGATAGCGGATGTTTGATGATCCGGATGTGCCATTAGATTTTGACTCCTAAGGTCCCGATTAAGATGATATAGGCCAACCCCCAGATGATAGTTCCAACCAGTATAAGAATGGCAATCAGGGGAAAAGGTGCATTGCGGCCCTGAATACCGCCGGGAAATTCTTCGATAATGCGGGCTTCACGTTCAGCTGAATCTTTGCGGCGAATATAATAAAATCCCAGACCGATGATAAACAGCACAATCGTTGCAAGTGCCGGAAATAAGTACATGGCAAAATGCTGAACGCCCAGTATATAAAAATATCTCATAGCCGGCTTCCTTATACCTGCTTATTTTGCGGGGTCATTATTGCATGCCCTTTATCAGGGAAAAGATCACCACGGCCGCCGCGCTCGCCAGACACAAGCAGACCAGCGTCAAAAGCGCAAAGGTCTGAATTCGCGCGAAGCGCGGTAAATTCGCCGGTTGGTCCTGCGGATCATTATACAACGGCAAAAACCGCGCCCGCTGCTGGTCCTTGAATTGACCGTTGTTCAATGCCCAGAAGAACACCACCAGGCTGATAATAAAACCCGCGGCCATGTATGCTATAAAGTAAGGGTAGTACATTTTTTACAACTTAATCTTAATGGTTTTTACTGACAGCTCTTTTTTTATCGTTCTGCTTCTGCTTTCTTCAAACAATTGAAAATTTAATATTGAAAATTGAATATTTAAGGTCCGCCTTCGGCGGGTTTTTAATTATTCAATATTCAATCGACAATATTCAATAACTCAACTAGGGTTCCCAGGCAGCATCTATACCCCGCGGCTCGGTATTGGCGTCGCTCTGGTTGATAAAATAAACTGCGATGTAATCACCGACCTCCCACAGCTTCTCGGATTCCAGCTCTTTTTTAAAATACGGCATGGCAGTTCCGGTGATGCCGTTCATCAGCTGATAGTAGATGATTCCCCCCGAAATTTCTCTGCCTTTGAGTATGGTAAAATTTAACGGCGGGGGGTATATCCAGGGCTGGGCCGGGCCCATGCCGTCTCCGATGGGGCCGTGGCAGCCGATACAATTGTTCTGATAGATTTTGTGCCCCCGTTGCAGGCTGGCCTCGGTGGTCGGATATGGATTCGGTATGGTGCGCCACCCCTCCGGAACGATTTCCGCCAGCCAGCGGGCGTTCGCATCGGGCCCGGCTTCATAGGCCCTGATGGACTCCGCTTTCCAGTACCGCTGGCGCTCCATGCGCCGGTCGGCATTCTTGAACCCCAGGCTTTGAATGTACTGGGTCAATTTGTCGATGCGCTCCATGCCCAGCCACTTGAAAGGCGGCATAATCGAGCTGGGTCGCGTGTAGCGCGGGTTGATAAAGTGGGCGATGTGCCAGTCGTCCGGATGCTCACCGCCTTCCTGTGACAGGTCCACGCCGGTGCGCTGGGACCCCAGCATCACAGGCTCATCGGCGACATAATCGCCGGTCTGGGCAATGCGTTGTGCGCCGTGTATCCAGTCGATTGCCCGAATGGACTGACTGTGGCAGTAGACGCACCCGTTTTCCAGGTATATCTTGCGCCCTTCGTCTTCAATAGGCGTGCGTGCGCGAAAAATTTCAGAAGGTGTCTTATCCTGGGTAGTGTAAGGCCAATAGACGACCGTCAGGGTGATGGCCGCCAGCAGGGCCAGAATGCCCGTGATAATGACAGTCGGGGTCATTCTCATGTTGCAGCTCCGCGATTGAAATATAACGTTCGAATGATGTTATATAATCCGATGTATGCGCCTAGCATAATAAACAATCCCAGCGAGGCTCTTAAAATATAATAGGGTTGGATCATGGGCAATGTTCGATAAAGGGCTTCACCATTATACCAGGCATTTCCCTGAATGAGCCCGACGACCGTCAGGACCACTGCAAACCCCGTGACGCCGATCAGCACCAGCCAGTACTGGACGTCTGCCAGGAATTTGCTGTACAGAGGCTTACCCGTTATTTTGGGCAAAATGAAATAAAGCCCGCCAAGTGCGGTTACACCGGCAAATCCAAGCACTCCGATATGGGCGTGGCCGACCACCCAGTTATTAAAGTGGGTGATGCGCTGCACATGCGGCAATGCCATCATCGAGCCCTGGATATTAACAAAGAAGTAGTAAATGGTGCCGGTCAGCACGAATTTGGCGCCGATGTCGGCATGAATCTCTCCCAGTTTACCTTTGATCGTGTACCACAAATTGATCAATACGATCATCACCGGGATCACCATGGCCACGCTGTCGACAATCGATATGGTTTTCAGCCAGGTGGGCGCCGGTACCTGCAGCAGATGATGGGTGCCGATGTGAGTGTAAACGATAATCAACGACCAGAACCCGATCAACGATAGCGAATGGCTCCAGAGCGGGCTGCGGGTAGCAATCGGCAGGACATAGTAGGCCACCGCCAGGCCCATGGGCGTCAATAAAAGCCCGAAAATATTGTGGCCGTAGAACCATAGAAGAATCGCATCGGGGATGCCGACCAGGGCACCGGTGTCGGGTTTCCAGATGACGTTGCCCAGGCAATAGGTGATGGAGGTCAGCACAATCGCAGCCGTCGTATACCAGATGGATACGTATAAAACACGCTCCTTTCGCTTGCGAATGGTCATTAAGATATTCAATACGACCAGGGAGAAACTGATGACCACCATAATATCCACCGGCCAGGGCAATTCCGCATATTCGCGGCCCTGGGTATGGCCGGTAGCGATTCCGATCATGCCGGCGGCCACCGTGATATTCCAGAATACGGCGCTGAATACGCCCAGTTTGTGGCTGAAGAGCTCGGTGCGCAAAAGCCTGGGGAAATAATAAAAGGCCGCTGCCAGCAGTCCGGGTGTCACAAAGCCGAAGAGCACGGCATTGATATGCATGGGTCTTACACGGCCGAAATGGACATATTCGATATTGGCCAAAAAGTCCGGCGCAATCAGGTAACCGGCGCCGATCATGCCAAAAGAAGTTGCGGCGGCAAACCACAATGCGGATGTCAGCGTAAACGCTTTGGCAGTCGGGTTGCTCGATGGCACATTTTCGGTGACGTCAGTCGACAATTTTTTTTCTCCCGAGCGCGACGTCGCGCTGTTATTAGTTATTGGTTAACGGATTTCGGGCTTTTCTTTTAAACGAATAACGAATAACGATTAACCAATAACGAACTAGCTATGGCATGCCAGCCAGCAATCGAGGTTGGCATTTTTCTTTCTGTGGCACGTAATACACTCATTCATGTACCAGGTCTTATGCGGCAGCCGCTGAAGGTTCTGCACCTGTCCGTGGCATTCGGTGCAGGCGATTTTGCTGTTGATGTGGCGCTGGTGATTAAACAATACATGTTCGGCCACATAATTAAGCTTTATCCAGGGCGTTGGCGTGTTGGTGTTGAAGTATTCGTGTTCCTTTTTGATCCACGGATGGTTGGCGATGATATAGTTATGGCAGTGCAGACATTTTTCCACCGCCGGGATTCCGGGATGATTGGAATAGGCCACGAAGGGGTGGCAATACTGACACTGGATTTGCTTGACCCCACTGTGAACATTATGGCTGAAAGGAATCGGTTGCTCCGGTCCGATGGCGCTATACGGCATTTTGTAGAATAGGAAAATAAACACCACGATAGCCAGTCCGGTGATCAACGTGGTCAAGATGACGATTGCGTTTTTACTCAATGGTTCAATACCTCGTTAAATGATCGGTTCGCCTATCCCGGTGAGCCCGCCGCTGCTGTCCCGGGAAATCCCGGAAAATGTTTTAAAAAAAAGCTGACGGCCATGAGCATTAATCCCAAAAAGCCGACCGTAATCAATGCGTCGGAAACATTCAACGACAGCGCATACGCACCATGGCTCAGCGCCGGCGCCAGCAACAGCAGATGCTCCAACCAGAATCCGATGATAATGACACTGCACAGAATCACCATAAAAACCGGTTTTGATTTGATCTTTTTATTGATCAGGATGACAAACGGAATGATGAAGCAAACGATAAAAACGGTCCAGGCCAGCTTGTTCCAGGGAACCGTTACAGTGCGTTCAATCACATAGTAGGTTTCTTCAGGGATGTTGCCGTACCAGATGACGGTCAGCTGGACGTAGAAAAAGTCGGCCCACAGCAGGCAAAAAGCCAAAAACAGTTTGCCGACATCGTGGAAATGGGACGGTTCCAGCCCGGAGGCTTTTCCTTTTCGGATCTGCGTAATGGCCGCCAGGATGATCAGAGCGCCCAATCCAAGATAAAAGGCCTTAACAAATGAGTAGCCGCCAAACAGCGTCGATATCCAGTGGGGGTCCATGCTCATCACCAGATCGTAGCCGATCAGGCTGAGCACCAGCGTAAATGCCAGAATGTACAGCCCGGCCCAGACGGTCATTTTCTTTTTGACCTTTTCAACATTGCGGTTGTTGCGAACCCATCCCCTGTAGATCATTTGCCGGAATCCACCCTGATTCTGATTTTCATCCGCGCGAAGCTGCAGCGCATTGTAAAGATAGGCAAAGCCGATGGCGTACAGTACCAGCAAACCGATACAATCCCGCGTGAACAGAAACGGAATATTCAGCCAGACTTCTTTGCCGTGCAGATCCTCATTCAGCCACGGAAAGATATGGACCCGTCCCAGAAATAGGATCAAAAACAAAACAAATGACAGCGGAAAGAATGCCGCAAAAGATTCAGATAATGCCGAGAGCGGTCCGCTCCAGCGGGCTTTGGTCATATGCATCACCGCTGAAAAGAGAACCGCTCCCTGGGCGATGGCGGACCACAGTAAAAAATTAATCAAATAGGCCTGCCAGGCCTTTTCCGGATGGGGGCTTCTGATGCCGTAAATAAATGCGGCCACTCCAATGATGATCAGTACAATGGATATCCAGCCGATCGGCGATTTCTGTGCGATTGCGGTGTTTTTTTCTTTAGTTGCCATTTACATTCTTCATGATAGTTAAATTGGTTAAATTCGTTTTATTTGTTTGATTGGTTCAAATACAGACAATCTTGAGAACTCATAAAACCAATAAAACCAATTAAACAAACAAAACACTTAATCGAAGACTTTTACTTCCCCGCCGTTTTGCTGAAAAAATTCTTTTAAACCATCCTGCTGTGTTGGCTCACACGTCGCCAGCACCCCGAAATGCTCACCCGAGCAACGCGGGTCGTAATAGTCCATATGCTTGAGGCTGGGCAGCCGCGCCTGGGTCAACAGGCCGATGACGTTGCCGAAGACCGCAAACAGGATCGTAAGTTCAAAGCCGACAATAAAAAACGGAATCAACGAGATGATCGGCTTGCCGCTGACAATTAATTTCCATTCGAGTGAGCAATAAACGGCCAGGGCAAAACCACTGATGAGACCCAGGATGCCGCCGGTCAGCGTAAACCAGCCTACTTTGCTTTTTTTCAGCTTAAGCGCATCCATGATTTTATGGCTCGGAATCGGGCTGTGCACTCGCTGGAACTGGTAGGCGGAATCTTTCAGTGCGGCAACTGTCGACACCACCTGGTCCTCATTTTTAAACAGCCCCATGATGTATTTTTTAGCCTGCATGGCTGCCTCCATGGTCGATGGTTTCTTTCATCTCTGTCATTGAGACCGACGGCAGATGCTTGGCGAACAATAAAAACAGGAAGAAAAACAGGCAAAAGCTGCCCAGCATGATGCCGTACTCGATTATCGATGGCGCGTACAATCCCCAGGCATACGGTGAAAATCCGCGTGCCACGCCGCCGATAATAATCACAAACCGTTCCCACCACATGCCGAAATTGACGATCAGCGATATGATAAAAAGCGAGGCAATGGTTGTGCGGACTTTTTTAAACAAAAACAGCAGGGGAATTAACGTGTTGCATACAGCCATGAAGTAAAAGCCCCAGCGGTATTCACCTGTGACCCGCCAGCGAAACTGCTCGATTTCAACTGCATTGTGGCTGTACCAGGCGATAAAGAATTCTGTGGCATAGGCAAAGCCGACGATCAGCCCGGTAAAGACAATGGTCTTGGCCACATTTTCCAACACGCTGCGAGTAATGATTTTCTGGTAGCCGAATATTTTGCGCAGCGGAATCATCAGGGTGAGCACCATGGCCAAGCCGGAATGGATGGCGCCGGCCACAAAGTAAGGCGCAAATATGGTGGTATGCCAGCCGGGCACGATTCCCAGCGCAAAATCCCAGGAAACGACACTGTGCACCGAAATGACCAGCGGGGTGGCCAGGGCGGCAAAGAACAGATAGCCGCGCGTATAGTGCCGCCACTGCTCATGCGCGCCGGTCCAGCCCATGGAAAGTAAGGTAAATATTTTCTTGCGCAAGCCTTCGGAGCGGTCCCGGATGGCGGCCAGATCCGGCAGCAACCCCGTATACCAGAACAGGGAGCTGACCGTCAGATAGGTGCTGATGGCAATCACATCAAACATCAGCGGTGATAAAAAATTGGGCCACAGCAGTCTCTGGTTGGGATAGGGGATCATGTACATGACCTGCCAGACACGCCCTAAATGAATAAACGGAAAAAGCCCGGCGATGCAGACGGCAAAAACGGTCATGGTTTCGGCCGCGCGGGCAATGGGGTTGCGCCAGCCGGCGCGAAACAAATGCAGGATAGCGGAAATCAACGTTCCGGAATGGGCAATTCCCACCCAGAAGACAAAATTGATCAGATAGGTGCCCCAGGCCACCGGATTGTTTTGCCCGCCGGCGCCGATACCGACAAAAATCTGGTAGGCCCAGCAGGTTGCGCCAATCAGCACCCCCAGAAACAAAACCGCCACAATCGCCCAGTAGTATCTCTTGGGCGGCGTCAAGGTGTTCAGTACGGTTTGATCAATACTCGCGTAAGTCAACTGAGGCATATGCTCTTATTTCCTGTTCATTTAACCGCGAGACGCTCGCAGACCAATCTCCGGCCGACCTGGCCGGAGATTACCTGTCAGGCCCTTCGGGCCAAATAAACCCGTTTCGGTCATCAACCGGTTGTATAAGTTGGTCGGTCAAAACACTCAAACTGATATGGTTAAATTCTCTCAAACAATTACGATGCATTATAGCACTGTAATTTTTTTATTCGCGGAGCGAATGACTGTTTTTGTTCGGCCGGGTCGGCCGAACAAAATGTCTGTGTCCGTCTGCGCCTGTCTGCGGTTAATAACAAATCTATACGTCGCGTAAAACTTTCTTTAGGTAGATGACCGCCGGTTTGGTGTTCAAATAGCCCATGGCCTGGTAGGCCCTGGGGTCAGCGACCATCTTTCTGACCCGGCTTTGTTTGTCCATCAAACTGCCAAAAACCAGCGCATCGGTCGGGCAGGTCTGCACGCAGGCCGGGATGACCTCCCCGTCTTGGATCATGCGATTTTCATTTTTGGCATTGCTGTGCGCCACTTTGATGCGCTGGATGCAAAACGAGCATTTTTCCATCACCCCCTTGCTGCGCACCGTCACATCGGGATTCAGCTGCAGATTCATCGGCTCCGGCCACTGCCAGTCGTACCAGTTAAAGCGCCGTACTTTGTAGGGACAGTTCTGGACGCAATACCGTGTTCCGATGCAGCGGTTGTAGATCTGGTTGTTAAGGCCTTCTTTTGAATGATGCGGGGCATACACCGGGCAAACCGATTCGCAGGGGGCGTTATCACAATGCTGGCAGAGCATCGGCAAAAAGGTCACCTTTGACATGTGATGCGGATCCTGAAAGCGCTCGATGCTCAACCAGGTCATCTCCCGTCCTTCAAGCACCCGCTCTTCACCGACAATACCGACATTGTTTTCCGCGTAGCAGGCAACCGAACAGGCGCCGCACCCGATGCAGCGGTCCAGATCAACCACCAGTGCCCAGCGGTATTTTTCATGATCATGGGGCGGATAAAAATCGCGTTTGGGATCATATCCTTCGGGTAAGGGCAGGGTTAAGGGAAAATCTTCCATGGTCAGACCGTCCCGTTTGGGCATTTTCCCCTGGTTGAGTTCGGTCAGGCCGACGGTCAGCGCAAACGGCCGTTCATGCTGGGTCCGGCTGCCGTACATATTGGCCAGCTTCTGCGTGCGGCCGGTCGGGCGGATTTTTATTTGATCGGCTGAAAAAAGCGGACCCCCGGAATCCTTATCTGCTTCAGGCGGTAAAATGACCAGCGGGTTCACGCCTTTGTCCTGGGCGTAACGCCCGTAGGCCTGATGCCCCTGGCCGATGTTCATGACCAGCAGGCCGGGTCGGACAAATTCGTTCACGTATACCGGGGCCTCCAGGCGGCCCCATTGCGATTCAATCTGAACGATGTCGCCCTGGGCGATATTTTGCGCTGTGGCCGTGTCGGGATGCATGCAGACCGGACTTTGCCAGGCCACTCGCGTTAGTGGATCCCCAATTTCGCACAACCAGGGCCTGTTGGCGCCCCGGCCGTCAAAAAACCGGATGGACGGTTTGGCGCTGAATGCCAGATCAGAGGCATCCGATTTTACAGTTTTTGATAGCACAGCCGTTATTTTTTGCGGTTTCAATTCAAGTCCGGCTGAATCGGCTGTTGCCGCGGAATCGACCGCGCCGCCCACCTGGAGAAGCCGCACCCAGCCCTTTTCATCCTCGATTTTACGCTCGGCTACCAGTCTGGAAAACAGATACGTCTTGTAATTTTCAGCCGGTTTATCATTTTCAAAAGCCGTGTTCAGGATGACGTCACCGATATGGGGGGCTTGCGTTAAACGGCCCATAGCCGGTTGCAGGGTGGAATTGACGGCCTGCCAGCCACCGTATTCATCCCAGGTTTCAAGGGGCATGGCGACCGGAAAAATGAGGTCGGCCAGCTGAGCGGTTTCATCCATGAAATTGCTGAAACTGACCACAAACAGGTCATCCCGTTCCAAAGCCGCCTTAACACCGCTTTCGGGCGGTAAACTGAACGCCGGATTGGTGTTGTTGAGAATCAAAACGTCAACGGCATCGGATTGAAGGGATTTAAAAAATTGTAGCACCTCGGATCGAGCGGCGGCAATTTCAACCCGGTGGCGATTGTTGAAATCCAGCAACGTTAAATCCGGGTCGAGCAGCAGGTTCAATAAATTGACCGCCACGTTGGTCTGCAGGCCCTTTACATCGCCTGCGCCGGTATCGGTGCCCAGCACAAACGGTTTGCGGGCGCCCATCAGTTCAATGACCAGTTTTTCGTAAAATGCCAGAGACAGGCCGGAATCTTTCAGCACCCGGTCCTGGGTGTAAGGAGCCGTTGCCTGAAATAAAGGTTTGCGGAAGGACCAGGGCAGCTGTTTGCCTTTGCGAATATCCAGCGCCTGGCGCACCAGCCCTAAGGCCACAATGCATTCACTACCGGGCTTACATTGCACCCAGTGGTCGGCATTGGCACCGGTCAGGGACTGAACCGGGCTTAAATGGTAAAAGGGTGCTTTTTGTCCGTTTTTAAGGGCATGCATGGCCTTAAATTTATGGGCGTACTCAACCGGTGATAACCAGGTTTCCAAAAAATCAGCGCCAAAGGAGATCAGCACATCGGCGTCCTGCATATGGTAAGAAACCAGCTCTTTGCGCCCGAAAACGGTTTCGTTGGCTGTTTTCAGAGTTTCATAGGCAAAGGGCTCAAATACCAGCGGCGTTGAGGCATTCCATTGTTTGAGCGCATCTGCAAAAAGCGTCAGTTGAGTGTTGCCGACAACTTCCGTCAGCATGCGAACCCGATCCGATCCTTTTTGAGCGGCATCGTGGGTTTTATACTTGAGCATGGACTGGGCTTTGGCAAATGAGATCGGCTGCCACCCGTTTTTATCTTTGAGCAACGGTGTTTTGAGGCGGTCGGAGTTGTAGACGGCTTGAAGAGCAGCCTGACCCCGCATGCAGAGTTTGCCCTTGTTGATGGGGTGCAGGGGGTTGCCTTCGACCTTAATCACGCGCCCTTCGCGGTTCTTGGCCATAATACCGCATCCGGCCGGGCATTCGCGACAAGTCGATGCGTACCAGGTTGCCCTGCCGGTGACCATATCATCCGGTGCGTGTACGAGTGAAAATAGATTTTTTTCAGAAGGGCTGCAGCCGGCTGCCAGGGAAATGCTACCCATACCTGCAATCTTGAGGAAGGTTCGCCGATTCATATCCAGTACGATCTCCCAGCGTAGAACATAAGACAGGGTTTAATTCCGAGGATACATTTTTGTGTGAATAACAGATTTACTCTTAGCGATCAACAGTGCGTCAGCATTTTTTTACAAAAGGGCAACTTATACCGGCTCCATTGTGTTTTGTCAATGAGAATGATTCCTAATAAGAATAACAGATGAAGTCTGCAATATGGCCTTAAATCGCTAAGCGTCTGAATTGTTATGAATTTATTAAGATATTGCGAAGTTCTGATTGACAACTTTTTAAAATAGAACCTGTGATAGGAGGAAGGTTCTTTAATTTTCAAACGTTACTTCAATCAATTCGCAGCTCGCATGCGCAGGTTGATATCCAGTTTTTCGAGCGAAAGCTTGATGACATCGCTGGCCTTGTCGGTTTTTTGCATGTAGTCTGCAAAAAAATCTTTGACCGTCTGCGGGTGATCCATACCGGCCACCGGCACAATCGACGCCACCACTCTTTCGTACAGCATCGGGTGAAACTGCTCGATTTGCTCCAGATTCGACACATACCAGTCCCACAGCAGGGCAATGGCATGTGGATTGGCGGCCATGGCGACAACCGGTACAAATTTATTGCGGCCCGGCACGGTGTCCAGAATGTATTGCAGGGCATTTTCAAGTGGCTCTTTTTCTTTAAAACAGCCCAGTGCCACCAGTATGTTCATGCGTTCGTGTTCCACCTGCGATTGGACAAAGCGCTCATCAAGATATGCAAATGTCTGCTGGTCACCCGTGAACGCCGCAATTTGCAGCACGCTTTTCATGATGTCCGGGTGCACCGTCTTGCCCTTCATCCAATCCGCAAACTGTTTGACGCCAAACTCAATTGCGCTCTCTGATCCGCTCAAAGCCGCATGCCAGAGCGACTGTTCCCTTAAAATCGCGGTGGTATGCTTTTCATCGGAGTCCGGTTCAAATCCAATATCGCTGAGCACGTTTTCAAACCAGGGGCGGACCAGCGACGCTATTTTTTGTTGCTTTTCAGCGTCCAGCACCAGGTAGGCATGTTGCAGGTGGTTTGAGATGCTGACCAGCGGCAAAAATGCGCGCTCATCCCGGTAGTGGCCTAAAAAGTCGAGATATGCATCAAACGGGACGTCGCCGCGCTTGCACAATGAGAAAAGATCGTTTTGCAAACCCCAGCGGTCCTCAGGTGACAGCGTTTGTTCAGCGGCCCGTTGGCCGAGAGTCGCCAGATTGGCCTCATCCCGATAGCGAACGATGTAAAATCCGGTTTGTTGATCATTGACTTTAAAGCCATCCGCCTGGTCTGGAAAGTCGATTTCGTGTGTGGCGCTGTTCATTAAAAAGGTCAAGCGTTCGGTTTTTACCGGACCGGAAAAGAATTGTATGCTGATGGGCACCTGCCATTGCTGGTCGGAATCTGCCGGCAGATAGCTGAAGCGCTGCTGTTCCAAATGCAGTTTGTTATCTTTTTGTTTGACCGAGATCATGGGAAATCCCGCTTGCTCAATCCAGCTTTTCATCATGTCGGCGATGGGCTGCTCGGAAACTTTTTCCAACGAATTCCAAAGGTCCTGACTGGCGGCATTGGCATATTGATAGGTTTTGAGGTAGTGACGCAAGCCGCGCTTAAAATTTTGCGGGCCGATATAACCTTCCACCTGCCGCAGGATGCTGCCGCCCTTGCTGTAGATAATCGGCGCGGTGCTGACATTGATGACCACATGCTCGCCGCCCGGAATCTCGATGGCAAAATTTTCCAGGAGCGCATCGCGCGCCATGGCGCTGCCGGTATTGCCCCATAAAAATTGCTGCCAGGTTTCCCACTGGGGATAATAATGTGCCACGACGCCATTGCCGAAATAGGTGGCAAAACTTTCATTCAGCCACAGGTATTGCCAGTCCGAAGGCGTCACCAGATTGCCGAACCACTGGTGGGCAATCTCGTGGGCGATGACTTCGCAGATGCGCTCCTGGCCGGATTTGGAGGTAATCTCCGGATAATACAGCAGCAAATTTTCACGAAAGGTTATCGCCCCCCAGTTTTCCATGGCCCCGAACGCAAAATCAGGGATCGCAATCAGGTCCATTTTAGGCAGCGGGTAAGGGACGCTGTAGTAATCCTCGCTGAAAGCCAGGGCTTTACGGCCAAATTCAAGACCGAAATTGGCATAGGGCTTCATCCCCGGCAGCGTGGCCACCCGCACCCGGGGATCTTCGGTGTCGCGCGAAAATTCAAACGCACCGACGCCGAAAAACACCAGATAGGTGGACATTTTGGGCGTTTGTTCGAAGGTCACGCGCTTCTTGCCGTCGGCCAACGGTGTCTCTTCTTTGATCGCACTGTTTGATATGGCTACTTTGTCACTGTCGATGTCCAAGCTGATATCAAAGGTTGCCTTTTGAGCGGGGTGATCCATACACGGAAAGGCTCTGCGGGCGTCGCTTTCTTCAAATTGGGTTACGGCGATATATTCGTTTTTGCCTGAATGGCTATATTGGCTGCGGTAAAATCCGGCCATTTTGTCGTTGATCTGGCCGTCATAGCGTATCTGAATGCGGACAGCGCCGTCCATTTTCCGGGGAAGGTGGATCTGTAATTCTTCTTTTTCTGCATCGGATTCAAATCGACAATCAATCCATTCATTGCTTTGTCCAACCGCACATTCGCGAATATCCAGCTCGAGAATATTTAACCGCAACACCTCGATAGCAGTTGACGCCTCAACCGCAAGGGTTACGTTGCCGGCAAATGTAAATTGCTTCAGGTCGGGAATCAGATGAATACGGTAATTTTGCGGCCTCACATCCTGCATGGGTGCCTCCTTGCAGCTGTTCATTGGAAATAAATTGGGTTGACAGTTTTTGTTAAATGATATTCTCACCGTTTTCCAGACCAATATTTCAAATTACGGAATATTTCAAATTACGGATTGCGGCATAAGTGGTTGTAGAAAAAAACGTTTAAATAGTGTACCGTTTTTTTGACAACCACTAAAAGACGATGAAATATAATTAAATCAAACAGCGCTGTCAAATTTGGGGGGCGATCGGAAGCAAGTGCTCTTAAATTACCTTTTACAGCAGATACCCAAGGTGGACTTAAATTATAGTTATTTGTCATTGGTTATTCGTTATTTGGATTCGACGGTTTTGCAATTTGCTCAATATATTCATTTGTCAACCAATAACCAACTGTATTTTGCAGTTTGTCTAACATACATAAATGTCAATACCAATAACGAATAACGATTAACCAATAACCAACCGGATTTTAACTACGGTGTACTTTCAGTTTTATAAGGACAAATTAAACCCGTAGATTCATAAATCGATTTAG
>JASFIG010000012.1:0-25708 GCA_050122795.1 Desulfobacterales bacterium | reverse complement strand
GCTTAGCATATAATTACCAGCTCAAAAGTCTTTAAATCACAAATCACAAAATTCAAAATTCAAACAAATCTCAAATTCAAATGAATTAAATTCCAAACATATTTGAATCATTGAAATTTCGAATTTGAATATCATTTGTTATTTGAGAATTGATGCTTGGAATTTTCTCAATTCAAGAACCCCGCCTCAATTAAGTATACTGCAACGACTTTTTTATTAAATTTATAGGACATGACATTAGGCACTCTGTCCTTTGACCTCTGCCCTTTGCCGTCTCCAAGCATTCATGGCGCATATGGTTTTGACTGAGATAAAAGAACACAAATCAACTTTTAGGCAATGACCAGGATTCAATCTGGCCACCTAAAACTTATTGTCCGGCGGTGAATGACATTTCATCGGATTCTTTACTTTCGCCAGAAACATTTACGGCTGTGACAACAAAATAATACCTTTTCCCCTTTTCTAACCCCGAAATTTTGTGTGGATTATTTGCGTTGGATATTTTGGTTCCATTTTTTTTGGTAACTCCCGGTTTATCACTCCAATAAATATTATAGGAAGTTGCATTGGGTAAATCATTCCAGCCTAAAGTGACATCGTGCATTTGCGGGGTGACGTCTTCAACGGCCGGCTTTGCCGTTTGAGTACTTGATCGCTTCGATGCAGGTTGGCGCTCCTGCTGTTCGGGTCCGGTCTCAGGCTTTGGCGCTGAAAGTGATGTGATGGTTATATTCTCTGACTCTGGAACGACAGCATCCTGCTCGGCACGGCTCACGATATCTCCAAATTGAATATTCCCTTGCGCGTTGGCATCTGCTGTATAGGACATCTCCTTTGATTCTTTGCTCTCTCCTGAATCAGTAACCACTGTGACGACAAAATAATATGTTTTGCCGGGCTGTAATTGAGTGATTGTAAAAGGATTGGGCACGTTGCGGAATTTTGAACCACTGAGTTTAGTGACGCCCGGTGACGTAGATCCATAGACATTATATGAGATAGCACCCGGAACTTCATCCCATGTTAATATTACCTCGCCGCTTACCAGGTCGCTTGCGGGGGGAATATTTCCATTACAGCCAGACAATGATACGATTGCCCAAAGAGACCATAGACAAGAAAAAATAATAATTTTTGTAAGATGACACATTTTTTCCCCATAAAATCGTAATGTCGAATTCTATAATGTTAAGGGACTTGTTCCATCAAAAAATTTGGTTCAGAGCACATACCGGCACACGGCGCAAGGCATAGGGTGCAAGGTTTTTGGCATTATGCTATAAATCCGCAATCCGCATTCCGAAATCCGAAATTAGGAGTCCTCTGACTTCTGTCCTCTGACCTCTGCCCGCTGCCGTCGCCATGCGTGCACACCGAGGGTGGCCAGCACCAGGGCGCCCTGGATCACCCCGCTCAAAGATGAATCCAGCTGAAGCGCCATGGGCAGCTGGATGCTGCCGACGTTCAGGCAGGCAAAAAACAGAGCCACCAGGGGTACCAGCCAGATATTGTAATTGGAGAGCATGGCCACCAGCAGGGCCAGATAACCGTAGTTGCTGGATATGGCCGGTAGCAGGCGGTGATAGACCCCGCTGACCTGGAGGCTGCCGGCCACACCGGCAAATCCGCCGGCAAAAATCATGGCCAGCACCATATTGCGGGCCGGTTTGAGCCCGAACAAATAGGCGGCGGACGGATTATTGCCGATGGCTTTTAGATACAGGCCGATTTTGGTGTACCGCAGAATCAAGGCCGTTAAAATCAAGGCCAGACAGACAATGGCCAGCGCCGGCAAAGACAGCCGCAGCGATGCCAGCTGGGGCAGCCACAAAGCCGGCGGAAAAACCTCGGTGCCGCTCATGGATGCGACCCCCGGCCGCTTCCAGGGGCCGAATATGAGCCACAGGATCACCCCCTGGGCCACAAAATTGAGGCCCAGGCCGGCAAAGATCTCATTGACGCCGCCTTTGGTTTTCAGAAAGCCGGCAATCAGGGCCCACAGGGCCCCGCCCACCAGGCCGGCAATAATCGAGCCCAGAATAATCAATGACGGCATCTGGCTTTCCAGCCCCAGGCGCAGCACAGCGGTCGTAAAAACGGCCCCCATCATGACCTGGCCTTCGATGCCGATGTTCCACAAACCGATGCGAAAGGTGAACAGCAGGCCGCAGGCACACAGGGTCAGCGGGATCCAGCTTTTGATGACATGCGAAAATTTGATCCAGGAGCCCAGCGACCCTTTAAAAATATGATAGTAGGCCGCCAGCGGGGGCGCGCCGGCAATGATCAGCACCAGAGAAGTGAAAAAAAACACCGCCGCCACGCTCACCAGCACGTGGCGGGACTGCCGCGTCACATATTCAAATCTGTTCATCGTAGGTATTGCCATAGGTAAATGGGTAAACTTCCGCTTTTCGCTCAAACACGCGGCAAATTCGAAATACGAATATCGAAACTCGAAACAAACCTAAAATCAAAAATTCTAATGTTCAAAACAAGGGCGAAATAGATGTTTTGAATTTTGATATTGGGTCATTTGGATTTGTTTCGTGCTTCGGATTTCGAATTTCGTATTTACTAGTGTTCAATCCGGTATCATTATACCTTACCGGCGATGGCTCTGCCCAATTCCCGGGCGTCTGTCTCAGCAGCATCAACTTCTTTGATAATGCGGCCGTTAAAAAAAATCAGCACGCGATCGGCCACCATCAAAATCTCATCCAGCTCCGGTGATGAAAAAACGATGCCGGTCCGTTGGGCGCAGTAGGTGTGCAAATGCTGCCAGACCCAGTTGACCGATTCGATGTCCAGCCCGCGGGTCGGATTTTCAAGCAGCAGCAACTGCGGATTTGCGGGCAGAAATGACAGCAACAGCCGCTGCTGGTTTCCTCCCGAGAGCTCTTCGACCGTTGAATCCGGCCGGCCTTTGATTTGGAACTTTTCAATTTGTTGCTGCGCCTGCTGCAGGGCCTCCGGCCAGCGCACCACAAAATGCTGCCGGTCGGCCTGAAGCGCAAAATGTTCGGTGATGCGCATTCCGGCAATCAGCCCTTCTTCAAGCCGCGAGGCCGGCAAAAATGAAACCCCCCGCTGTTTGAAGGCATGATGATTTTTGCCGTGCATATTGTCGCCCAGCAGGCTGACGGAGCCGCGCCGGGCCGGTTTCAATCCGCCGGCAATGCGCAGGAAAA
Source organism: Desulfobacterales bacterium (assembly GCA_050122795.1). Classification (GTDB taxonomy): domain Bacteria; phylum Desulfobacterota; class Desulfobacteria; order Desulfobacterales; family JAHEIW01; genus JAHEIW01. Next base: position 22,514 of record JASFIG010000012.1, on the reverse strand, counting down.
CCCCCTGCCCGCTGCCCTCCAGACCGGCCAGACCGACGACTTCACCCTCACGAATGACGGCATCACAGTCCTGAAGCCCGGCGCGCCCGCCGCTGCCATACACCTGCTTCATGACCAGCACCTCTTTGCCCGGCGTTTCCGCGCTGCGCGGTGGAAAAACCGGCGGTGATCCGAACATCATTTCCAGAAGCCCCCGGGAATCAAACGGCCGATCCATCCCACCGGTGACCCTGCCCTGGCGCAGTACAGTTACGCGGTCGCACAGCGCCTCGACGTCTTCGAGTTTATGCGACACCAGGATGATGCTTTTACCTTCGGTTGCCAGTTTCTTTAGGGCATTAAACAGAATTTCTTTCTGGGTGCTGGAAATCCCGGTGGTCGGCTCATCCAGGATGAGCACCCGGATGCCCAGAGACATGAGCCGGATGATCTCAAGCTGCTGGCGCTCGCCGATGGTCAGGGAGTTCAGGGTAGCATCCGGCTTTAAATCAAAATGCAGGGCTTCAGCAAGATCGGCAAACCGCCGGCGAAATTTTTGTCTTTGCGGGCTGAGGCCTTCGGTTTGCCCGAGCATGAAGTTATCCAGAACGGTTAGCAGCGGAAAATCAAGCGGATCCTGGTAGAGCATGCCGATACCCAGATCCGCGGCCCGGGCCGGATTGCGGTAATCGACTGCAGCACCGTCAACCCGAATCGTGCCCCGTGTCGGCAGACTGTACCCTGCCAGGATTTTCATCAAGGTGCTTTTGCCGGCACCGTTTTCACCCAGGATGCCGTGGATCTCACCGGGCCGCACCTTTAGATTGACGCCGTCGTTGGCTCTTACGGGCCCATAATATTTGTGGATGTCCTGCAGCTCAATTTGCATGGTTCATCGGTATCTCTATTTTTGGAAAATTGCTGAAGCTAAATAGACTGATTCGACCCCAAAAGTAAACAGGTTTATAAATACCCAAGGAGTAATGGAGTGTTGGAGTAGCCTACTTCGCCGAAATAGCTTCGGCTACGTCGGCCTATATGGAGTACTGAAAAATAAAAAAGGTGCAGAAAGGCTCAATGTCTCCTTCTGCACCTTATATTAAGATAAAGATTTTTTTTAGACAGACCTTGTTTATATCGATGTATCTGATAACCGGTCGTCATGAAAAAAGAAAATATTTTTAATTTATTAATGAGGGATTTTTTCGATGAGCGCGGCCGCACAAGGATTTCAGCCTTCGGCGTACTGGTCGTACGTCGAAGGCTGAAATTCGCGGAGAACAACGCTCATCGGAAAAAGACCCATTTAGAAATTAAAAATTATTTGGCGCTACTAGCCCCCTCCATACCCTCCAACAACTGCTCCATATACCAGACCTGCTTGTCGCTGGCGGTTTGACCGGCTTTGACAAACGGGCTGCCGTCCTGGTAGTTCAAAGGGCCCTTGAACAGGTTGATCTTTTGGGCCCCCAGATTCTTGATAAAGCCGTCCAGTTGTTTTTGGGCATCGGCTGAAAGCGCCGGTCCTTTGGCAAATCCAATCGTGCTGGTATCCGGATTATTGATATCTTTCCAGTCCGGTCCCAGCCAGAGCCATTTGGACTGCCATTTTCCGTCGAAGGCGGCTTTGACAAAGTCCACATAACTCGGGCCCCAGTTAAAGTAGGGCACGCCCAGGCAGACGTCATCTGCGCCCTCACAGGCACCGATGAAATCATACGGGATTGCCCAGACTTCTTTGCCTTCCTGTTTTTTCTGTTTGGCCACCACCACGGCTTCGGTGGTGTCGATACCCGAGATCACCACATCATAACCGGTGTTAAAGAAATTCTGGGCCACCTGGGTGGGGTCCGCGGTTACACCGGGAATATTGAACCAGAAGCCAATCCAGGTCACCTGAAATTTGAGTTGCTTGGGATCTTTTTTTAGCACATTTGCCCAGGCATATTTGGCACCCAGGTAGGCGCAGGCAGCCAGCCGGCGTGTTTCTTCGTTGATAAGTGGCCCCAGATAGCCGATTTTTCCGGTCTTGGTGGTCAGAGCGGCGGCAAAGCCGGCCATCATTTTTCCGTATTCCATGCGTCCCATTAGATTGCTCAGATTCTTGGGGGCTATGCCGGTCAGCACATCGTCTCCTGAGATGTGAATGAAGTAAACATCCGGATGCATGGCAGCAGCCTCGCGCGTGCCGTCTTTCATGTCGTCAGAGTTGGCGATGATCAGCTTTGCGCCTTTTTCGACCATGTCGTCAACCAGTTGCGGAATGGTGACTCCCTGGCGATCGGCCGGATTCACTTTATCGATGTAAATCATCTTGGAGCCCGGCACCATTTTCTCGACATACTTGCCGCCCTCATAATGGGCCTGGCTCCAACCGTGGTCGTTGTAAGGGCCGACCAGAAGCAATCCGAAGACATTGGGTTTTTCTTCGGCCGATACCAGGCCGGCGGCGGCCAATATGAAGGCAAAAACAAGACAGGTGGTTGCGAATTTAGCAAACATTTTTTGGGTCATGAATTTTCCTCCTTCGTATCTTAAAATGAGAACGACTTATCGTCACTGGCGGGATAACGATATAATTCCTTAAAGAGTCAACTTGCCAGGGCCCTGAGTATGCGGTTCTTAAAAGGGTCCCTTCCCTCGATCAACAGGAATAACAACATTCGTTATGATACTATAGATATGCTAAAAAGGATTCTGCCTTTATAAATAAAAATATGAGCGCTGGTCAAGTCTGAATTTAAAAAATATTAAAATTTATTTACAGTAATTTCAATTGCTTACTATTTGTAAAAACCTGTCAAAGGATTTTTTGAATAATATTAATAACAAAGCGCGCTTCAAATTTTTACAAATTCTCTGTTTTCGTGGGAGGGGTCTATCAACAATTATTTCACGTGAAACAATCCGAACTGGCTTTAAAAACCGATCTCTTTTAATCTGAATGGAGTTTTTTTATTGACATCTGCCATGATGTATGACCAATTAATTCGACTACTAACCTAAAGCGGGACCATCTCTTATCTTTCATTTCTTGCCTGATTGGTCTACTTTCCGCGGGAGTAAAAGTTCACCCGGAGACATATACTAAACATGGAGGCATAAAGTGTTTGGCTTCGAAAACATAACGAACAATAACGGGTGGGCCATTGCGGCGGTGGGCGCATCCATTGTGTTTATGGGCCTGGTTGTGCTTTGTCTGGTTATATCCCAGATTCACCGACTGCTGAACTTATGGGAAGACCGAGAAAAGGTGATCAGCCGATTCAAACAAAAGCCTGCTGCGGTCAAACCGCAGGAAACAGCAGAAATGGTCTACGGAGACCAACGACTGCCGTCGGTGGAGCAGCTCATCGAGGCATACAAACCGCTGATTGAGAAACTGGAAGAGCCATTCAAGCTTTCACAAGTATTTGAAATTGCTCGAGAAAACGACATGGCGCATCCGCATCTGTCGATTCAGCGCCTGCAGGAAGCAGAGGTTCTAGTGGCTCAAGGCGACGGCACGTTCACCTGGAATGAATTCAAATGATGCATAAAGGTTAAGCCATGTTCGATCTATTATTTCAATTTCTGGCAAACACCGGATATTATCTGGCCGATTATCGTAATTACATCATGCTGGTGGTGGGCTGTGTTTTTCTATACCTGGGAACCGCCAAAAAATACGAGCCGCTGCTGCTGGTTCCCATCGGCTTTGGCATACTGGTGGGCAATATCCCCTTTTTCAAAGGCTTTGGGATCGGCATCTATGAGCCCAACAGTGTTTTGCATTATCTTTACTTCGGCGTCACCACCGGTGTCTATCCGTCGATCGTTTTCATGGGCCTGGGCGCCATGACCGATTTTTCATCACTCCTTGCCCAGCCCAAATTGATGCTTCTGGGGGCAGCGGCCCAGATGGGCATCTATTTTACCCTGCTGGGCGCCCTGTTTTTCGGGTTCGCACCCAAGGAAGCAGCTTCAATTGCGATTATTGGAGGGGCCGACGGGCCGACATCCATCTTTTTAACAGCAAAGCTGGCACCGCACCTGATCGGCCCCATCGCGATTGCCGCATATTCGTACATGGCATTAATACCGGTTATTCAGCCGCCGATTATGCGGTTGCTGACCACTAAAAAAGAGCGGCTGATCAAAATGCCGCCGGCCAGAGCGGTCTCCAAAAAAGAACTGTTGATATTTCCGATAGCAGGCGTCCTGCTGTGCTGCTTTCTGGCGCCAACGGCACTGCCGCTGCTGGGGATGCTGTTCCTGGGAAATTTTATTAAAGAATGCGGTGTGGTCAATCGGCTGGCCAATACCGCCCAATCGGCTATCATCGATACCGCTACTATCTTTTTAGGGTTCACGGTGGGATGCAGCACGCAGGCCGATGTGTTTCTGACGCCTAAATCGCTTGGTATTTTCTTTCTGGGCGCCGTGGCCTTTTCCATTGCCACCGCATCAGGCCTTATTTTTGCCAAAATTATGAATCTGTTTCTAAAAGATAAAATTAATCCGTTGCTGGGCGCGGCCGGCGTCTCTGCGGTGCCCGGTTCCGCCCGTGAAGTGCACTTGATGGGCCTCAAAGAAGACCCGACGAATTTTTTGCTGATGCATGGAATGGCCTGCAATTCATCGGGTGTTATCGGCTCGGCCATTTGCGCCGGTATTCTGTGGAGCTTCTTCATCTAATTTGACAGACGGCTTTTTTCACCACAAAGACACAAAGATCACAAAGTTGTTTTTTTAATTTTCAACACGGCATTGCCGCCACCGCGGATTTTAGACAGTTACCAAAATAAAAAAGCTCGACCCGGGGGGCGAGCTTTTTTCTGTCCTCTGACCTCTGTCTTCTGTCCTCTGTAAAACTACTGTTGGGTGGGGATCTCTTTGAGGCAGCGGAATCCCATCCAGTGGGCGCCGTTAACAGGGTCCTCCGGGGTCCAGCGGCAGGTGACGCGCACAAAGGTGGCGGAACCCAAAAAGCAACCGCCCCGCATGGGCAGATGATCTTCCAGCCAGATGCCCTCGCACATCTCCCAGACATTGCCGCACATGTCATAACATCCAAATGGACTGACACCCCGGTCAAAGATGCCAATTTCAGATGTATGGCCCAAACCATAGTCCTGCGAGTTGCAGTGTTCGGGTAAAAACTCCTGACCCCAGGACCACCAGCGGCCATCATCACCACGGCCGGCCTTTTCCCATTGCTCTTCGGTCGGAAGCGATTTTCCAGCCCATTCGGCATAGCGGCGGGCATCATCCCAGCCCACAAATACGACCGGGCGCATCGGCTGTCCCCATAGCGGGTGATTGATCAGGGTCGGTTCACGATGACCGGTTGCCTTGATAAAATTGTGATACTGGTAGTTGGTAACCGGATAGCGGTCGATGTAAAATTCTTGCAGATAGATTTTGCGGGCGGGAACCTCAGAGGCAAAAACCGGGTTTTCCTGCCTGTCCAGCATGAATATCTGGGCCAATTCCGCTTCGGTTATCCCTTTGGTGAAATCGCCGGCCGGTACCCGCACCATCTCGGCCCCATCAACAGGGGCAATCAGCGTGTCCGGCGGCGTACCGCTGCCCAGCATTTCCATTATGTTCCAACGGGTTTCCATGTTAGAAACGGGTATTGGGTATTCGGTATTGGTTGTCGAAAATTAGCAAATGGATTTCGGGTTTCTGTTTCGAATCGCTATGAGTACCTGGCATTCATTCCCCAGGTCAAAATCCGCAATCCAAAATCTGCAATTGAGCCTTACGATGATCCTTCTTTGTCCAGCAAATCCCGGTACCAGCAGGAAAATTCGAACATTGCCTGGAAATATTCGTCTTTGTTCACAAGGCCAAGAGCGAGATCCAGCACCCCGCGCCCATATGCATTGCTGTACGCTTCTGAAGTGCGTGATTGTAAGAACTCTCTGACCAGCATCTGAGTGGTTCTTCGGGTGGGGTCTCTGCGAATGTCGATGGGATCTTTCGGCTCTTCAAACGGGTCCCACTGTTCGTAACCCTTTTTTAAAATGTGCTTCTGGCGACGGGGGGACATGCTGTCAAAAACAGCCCGCTTTCGTTTTTCGGCTTCTTCAGGAGAAAATTCAGTCATAAGGTTCTCCTTTTGTGTTTTTTTCTTGGTGGGGGCTTCTCGATTTTCTCCTCCCCAATCCCCAGATAATCTTCGTCATAAAGGGTCAGCAAGGCCATAGACAGCGGCACCAGCATGTCCGCCAGTTTCAAGTACCTTGATTTAAGATCGCGAATCAGTTCGGCGGATAGCTGCTGGAGTTGATTGTTGATGACATCCAGGTTTACGGTGGGATACTGCTCGCCTTCTTTAAATTCTGATTTGCCACAGGTATGCCCCTGCCCTCCGATGGCGGTGGGGATGCCATAGAAACGACAGGTCAACGGGCGCTTGTCATACAGATCACACAGTTCGGCTTCGTTTAGAAGCGGGCAGCGAACCCGCTCCCGGGCCAATTCGGCCAATATCTCGTCCTCACTTTTGCCGGCCTGTAAATCCGTGTATGCCTGGCGTTTGATCTTGTGAATAAGTCGATCCGCCCGATTTGCCTTTTCCAAAAGATCGGCTTTTTGGCGGCCCTTAATTTTCCGGTTAAATTTATGATTGATATACAGGGCTTCAATCAATGTTAAGTCAAACAGCGCATGGCAGCAATCCGCACATTTTTCCTCGCATTTGACGCATTCTGCGTAAGCCTGTTTGACATGTTCAAAGGCTTCATCACTTTTGGATACCAGAGCCTCGTATTTATCAAAATAGGGTGTGAAATCAAAATCCATGAGTTGGTTTTTTCTCCTTATATGATTGATACCAATTTTCTATTAAACCATACAATGGTCGCAGTTAAGATACAAGTGACTAAAATTAAAAACAGATTCATTTATTTGCTAAATTTAGGCATTTTAGCTCATTTTAGTTCATTTTAGGCATTTCCAAATGTTTCACGTGAAACATTAACTATTTTCCCACGCAAAAACGGCTGAAAATCTCATCGAGCACATCCACTTTAACGCTATCACCGCTGATAACCCCCAGGGTATCTATGGCCTCTTGCAGGTGGATGGCCACCAGTTCACTGGAGGTGCCGTTTTGCAGCTGCTCGATGACCGCTTCCGCAGCAGCAAGGCTGGTCTCAAGCAGCAATTTATGCCGTAAATTGGGAACAATGGCCGCATTTAAATCCAGGGGGGTTTTTCCCCCGGCCAGCTTGATTATTTTTTCCTTGAGCTGGTCGACCCCTCGGTCGTGCAGGGCCGAAATGAGCACCTGATCCTCAAAGCGCCAGTCTTCCGGCAGCGCTGTCGCACTGTCTGTGCTGATTAAATCCATTTTGTTCAGTACCATGATAATGGATTTGGAATTGATCTTTTCATAGATGCGGTGGTCATCGGGACCCAGCGGGCGATGGGCCTCAAGCATAAAAAGCACCAGATCAGACCCATTGACGTGTGCCAGGGTTTTTTCGATGCCGATCTTTTCGATCGGATTTTCGGTTGGATGCAAACCGGCCGTATCGCTGATGACAACCGGAATGCCTTTCAGGTTCAGGGTTTCTTCGATGATATCCCGGGTGGTTCCAGGCAACTCGGTTACGATCGCCCGGTCTTTTTTGACCAGCTGGTTTAACAGACTGGATTTACCCACGTTCGGCCGTCCGACCACAGCCACCGAAATACCGTCTCTGAAAACATGGGCATCAATGTAATTTCGGATCAGACCTCTGAGAGGATCCACAACTTTTTTTTCAAGGTCATGGGTGGTCTTTTCAGGATCTAACAGATCTTCGACGTCGTCGGGGAAATCGATGGCGGCTTCGACACGGGTCAGGATATCGACCAAACTGCTTCGGGATTGGGCCACCCGCTCCTTCAGCTTCCCGCTCATCTGCGCCGCCGCCAGCTCCAGATTTTTTTGTGTGCGGGCATTGATGACATCGATGACCGCTTCGGCCTGGGTCAGATCGATCCGTCCGTTGAGAAATGCTCTGCGGGTAAATTCACCCGGCTCAGCCAAACGGGCGCCCTTGCTCAAAACCAGCTCTAAGATGGCATGCATGGCCAGGGCACCGCCGTGGGCGTTAATTTCAACAACATCTTCGCGGGTATAGGTGTTTGGCGCCTTCATGGCCGATATTAAGACTTCATCTAACAGGGTGCTGTCTTTTGGATCAATAATATGCCCGTAATAAAGGCGGTGGGTTTCAAATTTGAAGTCCTCTGCAACCGAATCTTGCCGGTCCTGCCCGGGTGCTGCATCCGGGCGCTTTTGAATCGGCCTGAAAAGAGCCAGCGCAATCGCAAAAGCATCCTGGCCGGATATCTTGACGATGCCGATGCCTCCCCGGCCGGCGGGTGTGGCAATGGCCGCAATGGTATCTGTGTCGGTTATCATAAGCTTTTCTACGAATTGCCAAAAATAGATACTGATTGTTTTGGCGTGATTTTTAGGTTCGGGAACGACTAAAGGCCGCGTGGGTACAATCATTGAGCGTCTATTGTCGAGAAGCATTCCTTTTTTTGGGCAGAATCACCAGTTTTCTTAAAGGACCCTCCCCCCGGCTGCGCGTTTGAACATCGGAAAAATCCTGTAAAGCCAGGTGAACAATCCTGCGGTCATAGGCGTTCATGGGGCCCAGCGTCATCGGTTTACCCATTTTTTTGGATTTTTCGGCCAACCGCAGCGCCATCTTCTCTAAATTTTCCCTGCGGGTTTCCAGATATCCCTCGATATCCACCAGAACCCGGGTTCGGCTTTGATTGTGCTTGTTGACAACCTTATTGACGATGGCTTGAATGGCGTCCAGTGTTTGACCGCGCTTGCCGATCAAAATTCCCGCGTTCCCGCCATTGACATTGAACATTAATCGATCTTGGTTTTCTTCGACGCTGATCTTTGCATCCGGCGAAATGGTGTCGACAATACGCTGCAAAACCAGCCGCCCCGTTTCAGCGGGATCATCCGGAAACGAATCATGTTCCCGGCCGTTCAGGTGGTCGGTCAGACGCATCTTCTTTTTAGCGGAATCCAATGCGATGGTATCATCGGAAGGGCTCATGTCATCCGCTTTAATGCTGTCGTCGACGAGGGACTCGGCTTTTTCATCCGGCGCCAGCGTATCTTCCGGGAGCCGAACCCTAATTTTGGCTTTTTTGGTTCTGGACAAGCCGAATATCCCACTGGATCCGTAAGACAGCACTTCGTATTTTAGCTCATCTTTGGGTAAATTGAGTTCTGCGCTGGCACGCTCGACCGCTTTGTCAACATTTTTGGCCTTGAATTCCAGCTTGGTTGACATATATAAACCTCCGTATTTACGCGTATTTTTTCTGGGTATAATATTGTTGCGCAATTGATAGAATATTGTTCACCAGCCAGTATAACACCAGGCCGGACGAAAAATTAATAAAAATGACCGTAAAGATGATGGGCATAAACATCATCATTTTGGCCTGGGTGGCATCTCCCATCGGGGGCGACATTTTTTGCTGAAGCAGCATGCTGGCACCCATAATAACAGTTAGAACCGGAATGCCGTATGGGGGCTCCATAAACGGTATCGAAAAATTAAAATTAAACAGACGGTCCGGTGCCGACAGGTCATTGATCCACAGAAAGAACGGTGCATGCCGCAGTTCGATGGCCTGGTACAGCATGCGATAAAGTGCGAAAAATACCGGCAGCTGGACAACCATGGGCAGACAACCGCCCAGCGGATTGATTTTGTAAGTTTTATAGAGGCCCATGACTTCCTGGTTCATGCGCTGTTTGTCATCTTTGTATTTTTCGCGGATCTCTTTCATGAGCGGCTGCAGTTTTTTCATCTCGCTCATGGATTTATAGCTTTTTTGTCCCAGGGGCCACAAAAGAATTTTCACCAGAATCGTTAAAATAATAATGGCCACACCGTAATTGGGGATAACGCTGTAAAATACATTCAGCAGCCACAGACAGGGCCGCGCAATAAAATCAAACCAGCCAAAATCGACCAGCTTTTCCAGGTTATTACCCACACTTTTCAAATAGCTTATTTTTTTCGGGCCGATAAATAACCGGTATTTGAAAGTGTACTGATTCCCGGTCGGAATGACTTTTTCCGGCTGCTGGTATTGAGCAGCAACAAATTTATCCGATTGCAAGGACAGCTGCAAGCGGGCCTCTTCGATTTGATCCGGGATAAGCCCGGACATAAAATAACGGCTTTGAATCGCAATCCATTTGATTTGGCCGTCAAAGGTATTTTGGTCCTCTATTTTTTTAATCTTAATTTGCTGAAGTTCGTCATTGATCAGAGCGCTGGGGCCTTGAAACGAATACATTCGTTTGTCATCGGGCGTCCTGCCGTTCAGGACGATGGCGAGCCTGTCCTGAAGGCTGCGGTCGGATCCATTTTTAACGGTCACATCCAAACCGACAACATAGGAGGCGGCGTCAAAACTGTATGTTTTTTGAATCACCACGCCCTGGAGCGAACGCCATAAAAAGGTAAGGTTCTGAATGGAATCGTTGACAATAAGCTGATCGGCAGCCAGATCGGTGCTGAAAATGGCCTTGTCCAGCCCCGCAACGCTTTTTCCGACAAATTCCAGATGGCCGACACCCAAAGCGGTGTCGTCGGTAAGTACTTGCTTTAATTTAGAATCTTTTTTAACACGCTCACGATATTCTTTGAGTAGAAAACTGTAAATCACAGCTCCGTCTTCAGAAATGTTGGCCTCATACAGTGGTGTCTGCACGCTTATGGTTCTGGCGGTTGAGGGGGCCCCCACTTCGGTGGCCGGCTGCGGGCCAACAGAAGGTGATTCGCTGTCGGCCACATAGGGCTGCGCCTGATCTTTATCCTGAGCCGGTTGTTCTTGAGTCGCCACCGGTGTCTCAGTCTTTTTGGCGGGTTCCTGCTGGGGCGGCGGCGGCGGCGCGAAAAAAAACTGATATGCCAGAAATATGATCAAAGATAGCACGATGGCTAATAACAATCGCGACTGGTCCATGGTTTTCTCCTCAGAGCAGATTGTAAAATTACGACGCTTTTCTTCCGGCGCAGAATAAGTCGATCAAACGGATGTTACGTCCGGGGTCTTCGCTGGGTGGGCATGAGCTGCGCCTTAAACGAGCGACCCTTTAGCCTGTTAACGGCGTTCGCATTGTTTGGTCAGGCGCAGATTGGGGAACCGGATCAACGCCACCCGGATGAAAGGGATGACATCGCAGCAGACGTTTGGTTGCCAGCAACAGACCTTTGAAGGGACCATGCTGGCGAATAGCCTGATGGGCATAATTCGAACAGGTTGGGTAAAAACGACAACAGGGCCCCAGTAGCGGAGATAGTGTATACTGGTATGCCCTGATCGATGAGAGCATCAATAACGATATGATTTTTTTAATCAACACTATTCACAATCTGTTCAAACAAATCTTGAAGGGATGAAAATACCTTCTCAGCTGAAAGGTCCGCGGCCTTTTTTTTGGCTACGATGTTGATATCCCAGTTCTGATTTAAATGCCGCCGGTTTAATCGGAAATATTCGCGTATCAAGCGTTTGACTCTGTTGCGGCGTGCAGCCTTGGCGACCTTTCGCGTAACCGTAATGCCCAATCTGGCGTGATCAAGTCGGCCCGGTTTGAAAAAAGCAATAAAGCAATCGTTTTGTACCTTGCGCCCGGATCGGGTGAGTTCCATAAATTCCGATCGCTTCAGGATTCGATCTTCCTTTTTAAAGGAAAAGCGCATCGTGATCCATCACCCGGTTCAATAGCCGGTTCGATTTAACCGGCAAGTCGTGCTCTGCCTTTTGCCCGGCGTCGATTAATTATCCTGCGACCCGCTTTAGACGACATCCGTTTGCGAAATCCATGATTTCTGGCGCGTCTGATTCTGCTGGGTTGAAAAGTGCGCTTCATTTTTATAAGTTCCTTATTTTATTATATATTTTATATTATTTGGGCGGCATCTTATGCCAGTGTATAGGGTCCGAGCGAGCGTAACCCGAAATTTATGATATAAATCACAAGCTTGAAACCGTGTCAAGATCAAATATTTTGTCAAATATTGACTATACAAAAATTTTTCAATTTTTCGGTCGTCAACGTCAAAAGGATTTATTCTTGATGAATTTCAAATATATCGAATTCTTCCAGGTGATAGGTGGTGTTGGGGTATATGACGATTTGCTTGCCGATGATTTTTTCAAGCGCCGCAATCAGGGAATTTTCTTCGTCGTGCAGCAATTCGGCGATCTGGGGGTTCACTCTCAATGTCAGCCGGACGCCGTTCATATCCTGGGATTCGCGCAAAATCTCGCGGAAAATAGTGTAACAAATGGTCTGCTTGGAGACAATATAACCCTCACCGTCACAATAATAGCAGGGCTCACACAAAATTCGCGTCAAGGGCTCGCGCGTGCGTTTGCGGGTCATCTGAATGAGCCCCATATCAGACATCGGCAGCACATGGGTTTTGCTCTTGTCCTTCAACAGCGCCTCCATCAAGGCGGTGTAGACCTTTTCACGGTTGGACTTTTTGTCCATATCAATAAAATCAATGATGATAATACCGCCGATATCCCGCAGCCGGACCTGATAGGCAATCTCTTTGACAGCCTCCAGATTGGTTTTTAAAATCGTTTCCTCCAGGTTGTGTTTGCCGACATAGCGGCCGGTGTTGACATCTACCGCCACCAGCGCCTCGGTGTGTTCGATGGTAATATAACCACCGGATTTCAGCCAGACCTTGCGCTTTAAGGCTCGTGAAATGTCGCCCTCCAGGTTATAGGCATCAAATACCGGCTCGGTGCCCTCATAGAGCACAACATGATCTTTTAAAGTGGGCATGTAGGTATCCAGAAAGGATAAAACCGAGTCATAGGTCGATTTGCCGTCGATCACCAGTTTTTCGACCTCATGAATCAGCAAATCCCGCACCGCGCGCAGGCTCACGGATAGGTCATGGTGCAGGATGGACGGCGCGGGGGCTTTCTCGTACTTTTTGCGGATGTTGGCCCACAGATTATTTAAAAAGGCCATCTCAGAGGCCAGTTTTTCCTCCGGCTCGCCCTCCGCGGCAGTGCGCACAATATAGCCATGGCTATTGGAGCGCAACGTCGCTACCGCCTGCCGTAACCGCTCGCGTTCGTCTTCATCTTCGATTCTGCGCGAAATTCCGATGTGATCGGATGAGGGCATCAGCACTAAAAAGCGGCCGGGCAAAGAAATGTAGGATGAAATTCGCGCGCCTTTGGTGCCGATCGGGGATTTGGCAACCTGGGCCATTATCTCCCGGCCCTCTGAAATCAGCTCTTCGATCTGCTGGTTGCGCCGGCTTTCAAATGTTTCCGGCTCCGGATCGATTTCGGTATCGGCGTCCAGTTGCTCGGATTCTATCTGAAAAAGGCGTTCGTATTCTTTGACATCAGCGCAGTAAACATCATCCACGTAAATGAACGCAGCCTGATTCAGGCCGATATCCACAAAGGCGGCTTGCATTCCGGGCAATACGCGCAAGACCTTGCCCTTATAAATATTGCCGGCCACATCCGAATCATCCCCGCGATCGATATACAATTCAACGATGGTGCCGTCTTCCAGAAGGGCCACACGGGTTTCATGATCCAATACATTGATGATCAGCTGTTTGTACATAGGCTTTCAGCAACCTTCTTAAACTTAGATAAAACGATGCTCAAAAGGGGTCATCCGGTTTAGTTGCCATCTTGTAAAAAAATACGAATTTCTAATTTCGAAAATCGAAATGGTTCGACATGCTCACCACCCTGAGCCAAGTCGAAGGGCAAATCCAAATACCAAATGACAGAAATTCAAAACCTGTTTTGAACATTCGCATTTCGGGTTTTTGATTTGTTTCGGATTTCGCGTTTGGTGCTTCGGATTTTATGAAATCATACCATGATACGCTCCCCAATATATTGCAATATGCCTGTTCGCTCTATGCCTCTTTGAGTTTGGTAATGATTGCCTGTTTGATCTGCGTTTCGCTTAATTTGAATATATGGCGCAGAATATCAAACGGCCGCACGGTTTTTCCCGGCTCGGTTTTAAGGGTCAGTTCCAGATGACCGGCGTTGCGCAGTTCACTGTTTACTACAATATCCTTTAAATCTATCTTTTTCAACTTTCCTTTTCGGCTGCTGAGGATAATGGTAAAATCCGGCTGCTCGTTAAAAGCCTTCAGCAGTTCTTTGTCGAACTGCCCTTCGGCCAGGTCCACCGCGTAACGGATGTGTCGGAGTTGATGACCCGGTGATTGCTTGGGGGCTAAAAGGCAATCGGTGATCACCAGACCGGCAGGCAAGTGCGCGTTCAGCGAGTCCATGACCTGTCGGGGTCGGACGTCGTCCGGTGCGGATAGGGTAAAGCGCTCCTGCTGGCTTTCGATTCCCACCGGCAGTGGATCATCAAAGGAGATTTTGGGCTTGGGATGAAATCCCTCTGAAAAGCGAACGGCAATCCCGGCCCGCTTTAAAGCGCGTTGAAAAATGTTGACCAGTTCAAGATGCCCGAAATAGCGGGCCTGATCCTGCTTGGTATAAAAGACCGTGAGTTTTTGATATGCCACCGGTTTCTGCCTGGCGCCGAGCTTGAGCGCGGAGGCGTTGTTTTCGAAGCGGTCGTGCGTTAACGGCGCGATCTGTTCAAAATCGCACACACCGCACTGGTTGCAGTCATCTACCCGGCAATCGGCGGTATAAGCGCCTTTGAGCGCATTGTCCCATTCAGCGGCCAAAAATTCTCTGGTCACCCCGGTGTCAATGTGATCCCAGGGCAGGGGTTCACAGACATCTCTATCACGGATGGTGAAAAAATCCGGATCCATGCCCTGCTCTTTAAAAGCCGCCTGCCACAGATCATATCGAAACTGATCGCTCCAGCCGTCAAAACGGCAGCCTTTTTGATAGGCAGCCACCAGCAAACGGCTCAATCTACGATCGCCGCGGGCCCAGACCCCTTCCAGCCAGCTGACTTTCGGATCCTGCCATTTAAAATGGATCCCGGGCAATTTCAGATGCCCCTGCAGCCGCCGGATGCGCTCTTGAGATTCGGCCAGGGGCAGCTGGGCGGCCCATTGAAAGGGCGTATGCGGTTTGGGAATAAAGGTGGCCACGCTGACATTAATTTTGCCCCGACGCCCGGCGGTATTTTTGACGTTTCGCAGAGATTTGACCAGATTTACCAGGGCTTTCAAATCCGCTTCCGTTTCGGTCGGAAGCCCGATCATAAAATACAATTTGATAACCTGCCAGCCCAGGTCAAACGCATTTTTGACTGTTTTTATGATGTCGCTATCGCTGATATTTTTGTTGATGACGTCGCGCAGTCGCCGGCTGCCCGCTTCAGGGGCAATGGTAAAGCCGGTTTTGCGCACCGTTTTGATCAGTTTCATCAGCTCCGGCGTCAATGTTCCGGCCCGCAGTGACGGCAGGGATACCGCAACATTCTGGTTTGCATAGCGCAACATCAACCGCTCCATCAGCGGTCCGATACATCCGTAATCGCCGGTGCTCAAGGACAGCAAGGAGATATCTTCGTAACCGGTGCTGCTGATGGATTGGTCACAGAGGTCGGTCAGAGAATCCGGTGAGCGTTCCCGAACCGGCCGGTAGATCATGCCCGCCTGGCAAAAGCGGCAGCCGCGGGTGCAGCCTCTGGCGACTTCCAACCGCAGGCGATCATGTACGGGTTTGCCAAAGGGGATGATCGGTTTGTGCGGAAAAGGCACCCGGTCCAGATCGGCGACAAGGGTTCGGGTCACATGGGTATAATCCGCATGGCGCGGCTTCAGCCTCTGAAAACCACAGTCATCATAACGCGCTTTAAAGTATGCGGGAATATAAACACCTTCGATCTTTGACCAGCGTTTTAATAGCGCGTCTTTATCGCTGCGGCTGTTCTTTTTCCACTCCAACCAGCTTTCGGCCATCTGCAGAATAACGCTCTCGCCGTCGCCGACGACCATGGCATCAAAGAAATCGGCAACCGGCTCGGGGTTGCAGGTGCACGGGCCACCGGCAATAATCAACGGCAAGGCTTCGTCCCGCCGGGCGGCAAAAAACGGAATGCCAGACAGCTCCAAAATGGATAATATGTTGGTATAGTTCAGCTCGTAAAGCAGGCTGAATCCGATAATATCAAAGCGGTCAAGCGGTTGGCGGGATTCCAGCGAAAACAGGCGCAGCCCGGCAGCTCTGAGGTGCCGATCCATATCCATTGCCGGTGCAAACACCCGCTCGGCGGCGATGTCCGCATGTGAATTGAGAATATGATACAGAATTTGCATCCCGAAATGAGATGTGCCGATTTCGTAGAGGTCCGGGAAGGCCAGCGCAAAACGCAGTTTGACACCGGCCGGATCTTTTTTAATCTGGTTAATCTCTCCGCCCAGATAGCGGCTGGGTTTTTCAACCAGGGGCAGTATATCTTCGATGGTATGAATGCTCATAGGGATCTTGGGCAACAATAAGCTGTCAATCTTTTCAATCTAGTTTAAAGTGCTCTGTAAAAAGCTGGTAAACAAAAGTGCCTAAAATGCCTAAAGTGAGCTAAAGTGACTGAAGTTGAGGAATTCTATCTTTTATATAAAGGCAGAGCGAAGAGACACCATAACTTTAGGCACGCCAAACTTTAGTTCACTTTAGTCACTTTTGGTATAAATTTAAACCAGCCTGATTTGCTGGCGCACGTCATGTTACCAGATTCACCCAAATAATAGAATAAGACGTCTTTATTTTCATGACACGATGTTTATATTTTGGCAGCCATAAAAAGCTGCGATGTCAGACCATACCGGACTTCAGCACCGGAAGGAGTCATATGCACAGACACCTCAGACAAAGAAATCTCAAAACAGGTTACTGCCTTTTCAGTTTGTTTTTCCTTCTAATTGCTTTTGGTTTACCCCGGGCGGGTTGGAGCCTGAAAAGTGAGCGTGAAAGCCCGGTTGTGCGGGCCGTACGCAAAGTCAGCCCGGCTGTCGTTAATATAAGCTCCTCGTACGCCGTCCGCAAGCGTGCCAATCCCTTCTCCGGGTTCGGCATGGACCCGTTTTTCGAAGAATTTTTCAAGGATTTTTTTGATCCCCGTTTCGAAAGCCGCCAGAAAAGTTCCAGCCTGGGTTCCGGTGTGATCATCGACGGCAAACGCGGTTTGATCCTCACCAACGCCCATGTGATCGAAAAGGCCAGCAAAATCAAGGTCGTGCTGGAGGATGAGCGCGAATTCGATGCCAACATCGTCGGCGCCGACCCGGATTCGGATCTGGCTGTATTGCAGATCACGTCCCCAAATCCGTTGCCGGCGATTGAAATGGGCAGCAGCGATGACCTGATGATCGGTGAAACCGTGATTGCCATCGGAAATCCCTTTGGCTTTTCGCACACGGTGACCACCGGTGTCATCAGCGCCGTCAATCGCAGCGTTCGCAGTGAAGACATGGTGTTTCATGATTTTATCCAGATAGACGCCTCCATTAATCCCGGCAACAGCGGCGGGCCGTTGCTCAATATCGACGGTGATCTGATCGGCATCAATACGGCCATCTATGCCAAAGCCCAGGGCATCGGTTTCGCGATTCCCATCAATAAGGCTAAGAAAATTATCGCCGACCTGATCCAATTCGGTGAGGTTGTCCAGGCCTGGATCGGCATCAGCGTCCAAAAACTGGATCGCAAACTGGCCGACTACCTGAATATCCCCGATAGAAAGGGCGTAGTGGTCAATGCCGTGGAGCCCGAAAGCCCGGCCCGTAAAGCCGGCCTGCAAGAAGGCGATATTATATTGGCGATCGGCTCAAAGAAAATAGCCTCGCCCCGGGATTACTGGTCGATCAAAAAAACATATGCCGCCGGAGATTCCCTCAAAACCCGCATCTGGCGCGACAATCAGGTTAAAACCGTATCGATCAAATCCAGCGTTTTTCCCATGGAGCGTGCTGAGGACCTGGCCTTCCGCATCATGGGAATTCGGGTTAAGAACATCACAAAAGAAAACCACAACTATTATCGACTGCGCACCCGTGAGGGCGTTGTGATTACTGAAATTGCCCGCGACAGCCACCTGGATCGTATCGGCGCGCGTCCGGGCGATGTCATCCGCCAGATGGACGACATCAGCATTGCAAACGACGAAGACTTTAAAAAAGCCATCGTCAAATACCGGCAAAAATCATCGGTGGTTGTTTTGCTGCAGAGGGGGGATCAGGGGTATTACATCACAGTTAAATTGTAACGGTTGCGGTGCTCTATACATTTTTAAATATCGGCGCTGTGAAATATAGAAGGGGCTGGAGTAGTGGAGTAATGGAAAAGCCAATTCAGCGCATGGGGTTCTGAGTTAAATCCAAGCCATTCAATGTTTAACGCTCCGGGCCTTGCCCTTTGCGATACTGTTTCAAGCCCGTTTTGGGTGAATGTGAATCTTAAGGTGGTCATGGATAAGGAGGTCAATATGCAAAGGCTAATGTTGCGAATACTGCTGGTGGGCCTGGCGGCGTTTTTCTTATACGCCTGTGGCTACAATACCATGCAACAAAACGAGGAAGCGGTTTTCAGCGCCTGGGGTAACGTGGAGTCCAACCTGCAGCGCCGGGCGGATTTGATTCCGAATCTGGTTGAAACCGTCAAAGGCTATGCCGCCCATGAAAGGGAAACGCTGGAAGCCGTGATCAACGCCCGCGCCAAGGCCACATCTGTTGAAGTCTCGGCCGGCGATCTCAGCAATCCTGCTGCAATGCAGCAATTGCAGGCCGCCCAGGGAGAACTCTCTTCTGCCCTGGCCCGCTTGATGGTGGTGGTCGAACGTTACCCGGATTTAAAGGCCAATCAGAATTTCAAAGATCTGCAAAACCAGCTGGAGGGCACCGAAAACCGTATCAATGTCGCCCGCCAGCGCTACAATCAAAGCGTGGAAACCTTTAATTTCTCGATTCGCAGATTTCCCAACAGCCTGACCAACAAATTGCTGCTGCACCTGGAGCGCAAAGAATACATCAAAGCCGAAGAGGGCGCCGCGCGTGCGCCTGAAGTCAAATTTAGCGATTAACCCCGGGGTGCAGCGGATAAACTGACGTTATGAAAATGCAAAATTGCCACCGGGTGATTCAACTTCTGATCGGGGTCGGGTTGATCTGTGTTTTTGCGGTCAGCCACCTGCCGGCACTGGATGTCCCCCCGCTCACAGGACGCGTAAACGACACCGCCGGTATGCTCTCGGCGGCCACCCGGCAGCAGCTGGAGGACGTCCTGGCACGTCTGGAACAGACCGATTCCACCCAGATTGTCGTTTTGACCATTCCTTCGCTGGGCGGCGAGGTGCTGGAGGAATTTTCCATCAAAGTTGTGGATCAGTGGAAAATCGGCCAAAAGGGCCTTGATAACGGCGCCATGCTGTTGATTGCCAAAAATGATCGCAAAATTCGCATCGAGGTCGGCTACGGCCTGGAAGGTTCCCTGACCGATTTGATGGCCGGCCGCATCATTCGCAATGTTATCGTGCCGCAGTTTAAAGCCGGCAATTTCGACCAGGGGGTCATCAACGGTGTCCAGGCGATGATCAGAGTCGTCCGGGGTGAGTACAAGGCCTCTGAAAAAGGTCCCGCTGGCGGCCGGAAACAAAAAGAAGGTACTGCCGGACTTGGCGGCCTGGTCGCCTTTATATTTTTTATCAGTATGCTGGGCCGGTTGCGCCGTCCGCTGGGCATCGCAGCCGGCGGCATTCTGGCACCGATTGCGGCTTCCCTCTTCTTTAATCTCAGTTCTCTGTGGCTGCTGCTGTCGATTCCCATCGGTTTGCTGGCCGGGTTCATTTTAAGCTTTCTGGGCTCGCCCCTGGTATTCGGCCACGGGCATCACCATCATCGCCGCACCGGCGGCTGGTGGTCCGGCGCTGGCCGCGGTGGGGGATTTTCTACCGGCGGCTTCGGCGGTGGTGGTGGCGGTTTCGGCGGCGGAGGTGCCTCCGGTGGCTGGTAGAGCATAATTGAAAACGAGCGGGAGCATGAGGACGTCTAAAGGGGTATTAAACGCACCTCCGCATCGTACTCGTGCTCGTCGTCGTCCTCGTCCTCGTTACCGAACACAACCTTAGGGACTGCAAATAGCCGCTAAGCAAATATGCCACTATTTCAGGCAAATGATACAAGGGAATCATATATGAAAGATCTGGCTCAGCATTTCTTAACGGACGATGAACGCAGCCGCGTTGAAACCGCGGTCAAAGCAGCGGAAAAAAGAACCGCCGGCGAAATTGTGGTCATGATCATTTCGTCCAGTTATCAATATCCGCTGGCCAATGTTATCGGCGCAACAACCTTTGCGCTGCCGCTGGCCCTGACACTGACGCCATTGACGGGGTCATGGTTGTGGATCGGCCCACAAAATATGTGGCTGTTTTTGGGATTTCTAACCGTTTTATTCATCCTTTTCCATGAAATAATCAAACGCACGGGGTGGCTCAAGCGTTTTTTTATCTCTCAGCGAGAGCTTGACGATGAAGTTGAAGAAGCCGCTGTGACCCAATTTTTCGATCAGGGTTTATACCGCACCCGCGATGAAACCGGTGTGCTGGTTTTGATATCCGTATTTGAACGCATGGTCTGGATGCTGGCCGACCGCGGCATCAACGCCAAAGTCCAACAAAACCAGTGGGATGACATCGTTGCCATCATCACAGAGGGCATCAAACAACAGCGCCCGGCGGATGCCATCTGCGCGGCGGTTGAAAAAATTGGAGACCTTTTGGAAGCGCATTTTCCAATCAAACCCGATGATACGGACGAGTTGAAAAATCTGATTATTGAAAAATAGGCGCTAATTTATGCCGCTATTGTAAAAAATTATATAGAACACGCCCCGCCGTTTTGTTATATTCAGGCCTAACGTTATATCCTTAAAATCAGGGAAAATTTTGCTAAAGTTCCTATTGCAAGAAGCCGATAAGATTATTGGATCATTATCAATATAGTGATTGACCGTTTTCGCTTTGTTCTTTGAATCATTTGCGATACAGGTTATAAACTTTCTCGAGATAATGCCAAACCTTGAGTAATCAGGGGACGGAAAGCCACGGGTCCGCCGGAGGTGGACGGCCGGGTTGCCTGGGGAGGCTGAAAAGCTGGGTGGCCCGAAAAGGGCGGCTCAGCTTTTTTGCTTGGGCTGCCGGTTTAAAGAGGGGATAAAATGTCATTTTACGGGGGAATTAATCCATACGAGAGCCAACACTTTGTTTTCGATTACATCGACAGCATTCAAAAGCAGCGGGCCGTATCACCGGCGCTCAACGAGCAGCCGGTTTCACGGTACCGCGAACAGATGGACGACACCACCCGGCACGTGCTGCGGATGCGCAAAGCCATAGAGGCCGTCCGGCAGCTCATGCCTGCGGCTACAGCATCTTCTCAAATTGAAGTCGACGTAGCGGCCAGCGCGACCTCGGCCTCAGATGTCAGCCTAAGCCCACGCGCTCCCGCAACGGCCACGACCCTGCATTCGACCGAAGAGGTCAATAGCTCTACAACGGCCTATTCGCCGACCGATCCCGCATGGACCGGCGCATCGACGGCGCAGGCCACGGTCAGCGGTGAATATGACGGCTCAAGCGGCACCGATACGCTCACCTTTCAGGTGTCCCGGGGCGGCACCCACGGCAACGTCAATCTGCAGGTTGAAGTCTACGATTCCAACAATACCCAGATAGACACCATCACTATCAAGAAAAATGATGCCATCGATAAACAATACACTCTGGACAATGGTCTCGTTTTGACCTTCAGTGCCGGTGAACTGAAGAAAAACGACACCTTCACCCTGTCGGTTTATGACAACGTCGAGCAAACAGCGGATCCGGACAAGGCCTTAAACGGGACCGGCAGCGACGATCCCAACCTTCAATACGGCCTGGATGTCACCAGCGGCTCTTTTCAGGTCAATGGCACCACCATCAGCGTAGAGGAAACGGATAGCATCAACAGCGTTCTGGATAAAATCAACCAATCCGATGCCGGCGTAACGGCCAACTTCGACACGGCTACCGAAACGGTATTGCTGACCCAGAATACGCCCGGATCGGCCCATGACATTGTCCTTGAGAACGACACGTCCGGATTTCTGGCAGCCGTCAAACTGGAAGACGCCACGGCCACCCCCGGAGAGGATGCGGAGCCCGAAAAAACGCTTTCACAGGAGGCGCAATTCGCCAGTGTCCAAAGCGGCAGCATCACTGTCAATAGCGTTGCCATCGACATCGACGTCGATACCGATACCCTGACCGATGTCCTCGATCGCATCAGCGCTTCCGCGGCCGATGTCACGGCCAGTTACAGCAGCGCTACCGAGCGGGTTTCGGTGGCTGCGAACAACTCCGACGACCAGCTTACCCTTGACAGCGGAACGACCCACTTTTTCGCGGCCGCGAACATAACAGACGGCACCTTTGAGCCGCTAAACGAAACCATCGAGGTGCAGACCGAAGGTGTCGATACGGTCAACGCGTCGGACCTGGTGGCGCAATATGCCGAGGC
>JASFIG010000011.1:0-28266 GCA_050122795.1 Desulfobacterales bacterium | reverse complement strand
CAGGCGGTCGTCAGCAATGGTAGGGTCATCGCCCGCAACGGGAATTTATTGACGCCCCCGCGATCGCCCGCTTATGCCTCGGATAGCCTAAATTCCGTTAATTTGCCCTGTGATCTGAAGCCCTCTGATTTTGCTATCCGCGCACCTGAAAATGCTAAGCAGATCAATGTTCGCGTGATGAACATGGTTACGGATCTGGTTACCGCGGAAATCACGGAACGCATTGCCGTCCGGGATGGACAAATACATATTGATCCCGATGCGGATATCGCCAAGATAGCCGCCATCGATCGCACCCATAACCCCGGTCGAATGTTTGTGGGACTGATCAAGGGATTCGGTATCAAATCCGGTGCCATCGCCTGCAGCGCCGCTTGGGATACCACTGATATCATCGTGGTCGGTCGCGATGACAGCGACATGGCCGCAGCGGTTAACCGGATCCGCAGCCTGCAGGGCGGTGTTGTTCTCTGCCAGGATGAGAATACAGTGGCCGAACTCCCGTTGCCCATTTTTGGCCTGATTGCCGACCTGAACATTGAAGATCTCATTCACCAATTTGCAAAGGTCACCCGGGCAGCCCAAAACCAAGGCATCCCCTTCCCTGAACCGGTCCTGTCGCTGATAACGCTTACCGGTGCTGCCATTCCATATTTGCGCATCTGTGAAGAAGGGCTGGTCAATTTAAAAGACGGCAAAACCGTTTCACTTTTTATGGGAGCAGAACCTTAAAGGAATAAAATTTCTTGATCTAATATCAAACGACCTTAATATAGGTAATTAAGCATTGCCAAACACTCTGTGATTAAGATTATTATTGTCCTCATTAATTTTGATGCAAAACCTAATTAAATTTTAGAATGGAGTTATTACAATATGGCTGGAAAAGACATGCTGGAAGGTAAACGAATCCTTTTGGTGGATGACGAACCGGATGTGCTGGATACGCTGGAAGACCTGTTGCCCATGTGCGAGACAGTTAAAGCATCCAATTTTACAGCGGCTAAAGATTATCTGGAATCCGAGCATTTCGATCTGGCGATTCTGGATATCATGGGAGTTGAAGGCTATCAGTTGCTGGAAATTGCCGGTCAAAGAAAGGTAACGGCTGTGATGTTGACTGCCCACGCTCTTAGCCCGGAAAATGTCGTAAAATCTTATAAGGAAGGCGCCGCTTCATATCTGCCTAAAGAAGAAATGGTCAACATCGCCTCGTTTCTAAACGACGTTTTGGAGGCCAAAGAACTGGGTAAAAACCCCTGGAGTCGCTGGTATGATCGCATGGGCGCTTTTTTCGAAAAGAAGTTCGGCCCCAAGTGGCAGGACAATGAAAAGGACTTTTGGGAAAAATTTCCGTTTTATTAAACACCAATGTCTGTCTCTCTTAAATGGTTTCCGCCTTCCTGGTTTCAGATTAAATCCAAAAAAATGAGTGGCCAGTTACCTGCTGGATCGATTGTTGAGACAGATCCGCACAAGCGGCAACCATGACCACTCATTTTCGGACGGAACATCCTCGTTTATCGAGCAACTGCCCTCTTCAAACTCAGGAGTATGCCCGATTGCAGAATGACATCCTTTTAGCTAAATTTCCTTGGCCCCGTTATTTCTTGACTGACAAATCCTGTAGTGCTGCTTTGGGCGCATTTTTCTTAACCGAGGCAATGCCCTTTAACATCGATGCTCTGCTCGCATACGATTGGCTCTTGCCGATAACCTGCTTGTTTTTAGCAAGCAACACAAAATAAGGCTTTCCGGCCTTGGTTATCTTTTGTTCAAAGTTAGCTTTCTTGCGGCAGTTGGTGCAAACGGCCTTGATTCCATTTTTTGCAGCTGCTTTGGTTTTATAAGTCTGGCTTGTCAGCACCACTTTTCCGTTGGCTGACTTGAGGTTAAACGAAAACTTGCCGCTTTTGCCTTTTTTTAATTCGAATTTACCGGTCATAGGACCCCCTTTTCTTTGCAGTAGACGAGTTACTAAGACGCGCATGCGTTATGTATGGCCCGGCACAGGTGCCAGGCGAAATTCAATTCCACAATCTTCTTGATCCAAGATATTATCTGCGTATCACAACTTTATTATAGTCTCAACACTTATCATTCAAGGCTGTAGAAAAATGTTAAAAATCCGAAAAAAAATTACCGTTATTGCAAATCAACCAAATCCGACACATTGATTTCAAGCATTTTGACACTGGCCAGAATACGAGCGGTGTTGCGGGCCAGGGCTGGAAATTCTTCCCCCATACGATTGAGCTCTTGGGCGGTTTTCTTCAGCAATTGAACTTTGGTGTTGATTTTATTGATATCGATGTCTACCATCCTCTAATCCTCTTTGTTTTGCTTTCGTAAGTCTTTAAAGCGTTTGGCTTTGACGTCATACCTGGGCAGCGTTTCGCAGCCGCAGATTTCAATGTCGTAGCGCAGGTTTGTTTTTAGTCTGAGCTGATCGATCAGCTCGTTTTCAATAAGCGTGCATTGATCCTCGGCCTGGGGCAAGACTTCGACCCGCAGTTTAATTCGATCTGCATCGCCTACTTTTTCTACGATAACCTCATATTCATCGCCCAGGCCATTGATGCTGCGTACCACCTCTTCAATGGCTGAAGGCGCCAGCAGCACTCCTTTAACTTTGGTAATATCATCAGCTCGGCCGACCACCCCGCCTTTGATCAGCCGCGAGGTTCGCCCGCAGGAACAAGACTCAGCCGCCCATTCAATTACATCTTTGGAATCAAAGCGCACGCAGGGCTGGGCCATGCGATCCAGAGCGGTAATCACCATTTTGCCTCTACGCCCGGCTTCTTCTATAATTTCGCCGGTCTCGACATCTTCGATTTCTACCAGGAAAAGCGCTTCGTTAACATGCATGCCGCCGGGTTGATCGGCGCACTCAAAGGACCAGGCCCCGATTTCGGTTGCACCCGCGTGATCGAAAACTTTAGCCCCCCATGCTTTTTCGAGACGCTTTTTGGTGCTGGGGATGCTGGCGCCGCATTCGCCGGCACAGGTGATTTTATTAACCGGTAATTTTGCCGGATCGATATCCATTTTCATGCGGGCGGTTTCGGCCATTCCCAGAATATAGGTGGGGGTGCCCATCATGGCAGTCGCCTGCAGCTCCTGGATCTTTAAAATACGTGCCTTGGTATCCAGCACGCCTCCCGGAATTACCTCACAGCCGATTTTTTCAGCCGCATAGTGTCCGGCCCAGAAAGCCACGAATATATTATAACCGAACGGGATAAACACCCGATCCTGCGGCCGGTATCCCTGGGCCCAGAGGATATAAGACCAGCACTCCATCCACCATTCCCAATCCTGCCAGGTGTCCGGCTGATAAACCGGCCGACCGGTGGTACCGCTGGTCTGACGAAAGATGGTGACCTCATCCAGTGGTACACACAGGGCTTCACCGTACGGAAAAGGCTCCTTGCCTTGGATATCCCGCATCATGGATTTTTCCACCTTCGGAACCCGTTTAATATCCTCAAACGACCGAATATCTCGCGGTTTGAGGCCAGCATCATCATACAGGCGCCGGTGAAAGGTGGAGTGATCGTAGGTCCATTTGAAAATATTTTTAAATTTATTCACCTGCAATTGCTTGATTTTATCAGCTGGCAGCGTTTCTAAAACCGGATTCCAATATATTTGTTTAGAATTCATAAAGCTTCCTCGATAACTTGGTGGGCATGATTTTTTAGCTAAATCTGGCCCATGGCGGTGCCGGCTTCGGTTTGGGTTTGCGCCCGTAAAAAATCTCATCCATGTAGTTAAAGAGCCTGCGTGACAAACGATTACGGCTGATCAGCGCCCGGATGATTTTGTGAGGAAAGGTGCTGGCATGGCTCCAGGGACACACCCGCATGCAGACATTACAGTCAGTCCCGACTTTGCCCCAATAATCAAAGCAAGTTTCGGCGTTCAGCTTCCAGCGCAGCGTCCCGTTGACTTCGGTCGGATCGTCTGAGGGAATGGAGTTTGAGGGACAACAATTGGCACATTTTTTACAAATTATACAAAAATCTTCGACACCGATATCTACCGGGCTGTCGGCAACTAGCGCTAAGTCGGTGGTCACAGCAGCCAGCCGGACTCGCGGGCCGAAATCTTTGGTCATCAGATAACCCAATCGGCCGATCTCGCCCAGGCCGGCATCAACGGCCAGCGGGACAAGGGCAGCGTCATAGTGACGCACGTGATTGGCGATAGCCGAATAACCCATATTGGCGATATAAGCCGCCAGCTGCGTGGCAATCGCAGCGCCCTGGGCATAATTACTCATGCTGGAAATTACAGTCGGCGTGTGGGGTGCGGTGCCTACCAGCTCGAAAGCCATCTCGGTAGTAAAAACAATCGCATATTGATGGGTGACTTCAATTTTTTTGCCCCAGTCCTCCCAGTTTTCACGAAAGATCTCTCCCCGTTTGGAATACAGCCACAGGGGATTCAACTCGGTAATGCCCACATGCCTGGCACCCAGATTCAGAGCATATCCCTTGACACGGTCACTGGCTTCCTGCGGGCTGAGTCTGACCTGCTGCCCGTTGAATTCCGGATGGGCTACCGGCTGATATATTTCCGGTGCCGAGAGGTTCACGGCGATACCCTGGGAAGAAAGGGTTGCTGCGATATTCGGTCTGCCCTTGGGTTGGTCGATAACACCGGGCCGCCCCAGCGGCCCGCCTTTGTTTCTGCGAGCGGCATCCATCTTTTCATATTCCGGCCGCATTTGATAATAAATCCTATATTGATCCGTTCCCGGTTGAATCGTGCGGTTGCGGGCAAAGACGACGTCTCTTTCATCAACCCTTTTGACATCACCGACAAGTGCCCCGCGCGTTCCCTGTAGCGCCTTAAGATTAGCCGGTGTCTTTCTTACCAGTAAAATAACAGCCAGACCTCCCCCGGCAATTAAGCAAATCAAAATACCAATGCCGCTGCCGGAATACAGAAA
This sequence comes from Desulfobacterales bacterium, assembly GCA_050122795.1. Lineage (GTDB taxonomy): Bacteria > Desulfobacterota > Desulfobacteria > Desulfobacterales > JAHEIW01 > JAHEIW01. Next base: position 23,306 of record JASFIG010000011.1, on the reverse strand, counting down.
ACCCGATTTCCACCCGTATGCAAACAGGATCGCAGCAGCTCCCATTCCCGCAAACTGCAGACCGGCAAAAAGCGAGGCGCGTTTTTCTGATTCTCGAATGGATGAAACCAGATAGCTCAGACCGATGGCGGCCTGGGCGATGAGCCCGGCCATTACCAAAAAAATAATGGTGTCGACGATTTTCATGCAGCTCCTATTTGAAGAAAGCCGGCTTCAATGGTGTTTGATCTGTGATTCGATTCATTTTTCGGGATAGATTCCCGCTAAAAGGCAGGCAAATCACTGTGAAGAAACCACTTTTCCTGTTCTTTGTCATATGCCCATTTCTGGCGATCAATGAGATTTTTGACGGTTACATCTTTCATCCGGTAATATTGAAAATCGACAATCTGGATGATCTTGGATTGATCTTCGGAAATAATCGTTTGTTTGACTTTATAATTTGTCACTTTTACGGTGCGGTAATCTTCAAAATCCGGCAGTTCTTCATCCCTGTCCGTTAGTTTTTTAAAAGCGAATGCAGCCTCAAATTCTCCCCAACGAATTGCCCGCAAATAGGCTCTGGAGGTTGTATCAAATTGACTCATCTTTTCGCCGGTCTCCATTGAAGCGCATCCCAAAATCAGCAGCAGGAAAACCAAACCTTTAATCGCAAATTTGCCCATATCAGCTCCCTTTTTTTAATGTGTAACGAAAATCACAAAAAGCCGCACCTTCCATAATCGTCTGTGTTCTGATCAAGGTGATTTTCGGGTTAAATCCTTTGATCAACGCAAAGTACGCGCACACGACAAAATGATGCCCAGCTCGGTTAAACCCAATTTTTCATATAACTCTGCGTACCGGCAGCAGGTAACGTTAAAAAAAAATACCTGTTCGCCTTGCTCGATAACCTCTATTTCAAGCGCGTTATCGCGTGTCCAGTATTGCAAAGAATCGACAAAGTGCTTGAGAGAATTACCTCTTTTGAGTCTTTGTCAGCCATTTGGACACACCGCGATGGTGGCTACCGGAGTCTTACAATTTTATGGCCCTCACTGCTTTGTTGCAAGGACAAAATTAAGAAGCGGCGGCATCGTTGTATATAAAATGGATGCAATGCGCCGGACAGACGTTATCCGCGCAGGCAGGAACAAGCCCGTTTGCAATTCTGTGATGACAAAGGTTGCACTTTTGCGCAATACCTTTTTGCGGGTCGAAGTCGATGGCCTCATAAGGGCATGCCTCGATACATGCCTGACAACCGGTGCACAGATCATCATCCATTATCACGATGCTGTCGGATCGCTTGAATATAGCCGATTCGGGACAAGCATCGACACAGGGAGGCTCATCGCAATGCCGACATAGATTCACATGGAAAACAAAATTTAATTTTCCATCGACCATCTCAGGGCCCTTTTCCAGGACCGCGATAAGTTTGACGCCGTCAGCTGCGCGGTTTTCCTGTTTGCAGGCCACCTCACAGGTCTTGCAGCCCCAGCAGGCTTCATGATCAATTTTTATCGCCTCGATTATCATGAGCCGTCCCCTGATGATTCGGGATATATTCTGCAAAGAAGCGTTCTGACGTTGGTGGCACCCATGGCGGGATCACAGGTATCGTAAGCATTGTCGGTTAAGATGTTGATGTTGGACTCGTCCCATCCGTAATCGGGTCCTTTTTTTTCAGGAAACCACCAGGCATGTTCGGCAGAAACAACCCGCGGGTCCATGCCTTCAAAAAATTTGGCCCGCTGCCTGACCTTACCCCGTGGAGATTCAATTACAACCCATTCGTCCTCCGTGATGCCCTCCTTGTTCGCCGTCTGCGGATGGATTTCAACAATTGGATCCCTATGCAGCTCACGCAGCCATGGGAGCTGTCTGTTTTCAGTATGAAAAAAACCGGGTGATCTTCTGCCGGTGATCAGAATATATGGGTAGTCTTTGAAGCGTTCAAGAGTGCTGTACGGGCTTTCCGGCGGTTCCCGGTATTGCGGAAGGGGGTCATAGCCCCATTGTTCCAATAGAGTGGCATACAGTTCGAACTTGCGGCTCGGCGTGCTGAAGCCCTTTATTTTGTACTTCTGGTTGATTACCTCACCACGAAGGAAGTCCATCTTCTTAAAGTCCTGCCAGGTAATCCCCATGGGCTCCAGAATCCAGTCGAGGGCTTGCTCAAAGTTCTCCCACCAGTGGTCTCCCTGGCCCACGCGATGGGCCAAATCATTGAGCATTTCATGATCGGAGCGGCACTCCCCCACCTGAACCACTTTGCGGCGAGGGAGAATGTAACCATGCCGCTTCCAGTAATCTCCGATGTAGTCCATCTCAAGCCAGGTAGCCGCCGGTAGCACGATATCGGCCATTTCGGCTGTCGGCGTCATAAAAAAATCTGAAACGACCATGAAGTCAACTTTTTTTAGCGCCCGGTAAACCTCCTTTGCATTAGCCCGGGTCATCAAAGGATTGGAGCTGATAAAAAATAGCATTTTCACCGGATAGGGTTTTTCTTCGAGGATGGCATCCCAGACACATTTCGGATTGATGATGGCAAAATTTCCGGCCAGGCGAAATCGATCACCGCCCAGGCGTTTTTCACGTTGGGTATCGGGCAGCATTCGATGTGCGCCGAAATAGCCCACATTGCGGATTTTCGGTGTCTTAAACAACATCTGTCCTCCGGGCACGTCAATGTTTCCGGTGATTCCCATCAAAGCCATCAACAAACGGTCGTTGTCGGCACAATTGATCTGCTGCTCGATGGCAACCCCCCATTGAACGGCTGCCGGTTTGGTCGTTGCGAACAGTCGTGCAGCTTGCCGGATTTTTTCCTTGGCAACCCAGGTGATTTTTTCCACTTTCTCCAGCGGGTATTCGCTGACGCGCGCCACGAAAGGTTCCCACCCATATACGTGATCTTTCACAAATTCCCTGTCATAGAGCTCTTCGTTCACAATCACATTGAGCATGCCCAGGGCAAGCGCGGCATCGGTTCCGGGTCTGAGCTGCAGCCACACGTCGGCGCGTGCGGCAATGCGCGTCAAACGTGGATCAACCGCGATAAGTTTGGCTCCTTTTGCCAGACTGACCGAAAATGGCTCTCCCTTGTAACAATCCGGGTTGCTGATCACCAGATTGTTTCCCCAGACCATGATGCATCGCGGGTGGTTCTCATAATCGACAATGGGATTGGTTCCGCAGGTGATAATACTGGTGGCGATTCGCGGGCCATAGCAAAAGTGGCCGGCGGTCAAAACGTTGGGGCTCCCTAAAAGGTTGGCAAAGCGATAGATGACGGCTTCGTTTTCCCTGCCGGTTCCATAACCCAGTGTGATCGATTCTGCTCCGAAGTCGGCCTTATACGCGAGGATTTTTTCAGCAATACAATCCAGGGCTTCGTCCCAGGAAATCCGCTCCCATTGGCCGTTTCCCCGGGATCCGACGCTTCTGACCGGATAGGTCAATCGATCCGGATGATATACCAGCTGGGTGGAGGCCAGTCCTTTACTGCAAAGGGTGCCGTGATTGATCGGGCAGTCCGGATCACCGGCGATCTTGGCAATTCCACCGTTGCGCGTATAAACCAGGACGCCGCAGCCGCCATGACACATACGGCAGTGGCTTTTGACGACACCGTCAAATCCATAGGTTATCATTTCTTTTTCAACATTCGAATATCGAAAGTCCGCCATCTGTTTTGCCCTCATTCTATGACAGTTTGTTTAAGATTTCGCCATCTGTCAATATTTTTTAATTCCCCCACAAATCCAAACCTCGCTGCAATCGGCACGATAAGGTGTCTCAGCGTCAGATACCATAAAATTTTCCGAAAAAAGCTTGCCAATTGGAACCAGATTGTTCTAAAACCCACTATTTCAGCCTGATAAGAATTGGAAACGATTTAAAATGAAAGAATGGCTACTTCCGGCAAGCATGACAATGATCTGTTGGGGTATATGGGGTTTTATTCCAAAGATAACGACCCGCTATATTCATCCATTGAGCGCTTCGGTCTATGAGGGAATCGGCAGCGCCGTGTTCGCATTGCTCGTATTCTTTTTGCTGGGTTTTAAAGCAGAAGTACACCCCAAAGGGGTCTCTTTGGCATTTGCGACCGGCGTTATAGGCATGCTGGGCGCCCTGTTTTATCTTTTTGCCATGCCGAAAGGCAAGGTCTCGGTTATAGCCACCCTGTCGGCCTTGAATCCGGTAATCACCATCGCACTGGCCTATTTCATATTGAAAGAACCCATTTCCGTAAAGGAAGGCATCGGGATGGTCTTTGCCTTTATTGCCATCATTTTGTTTACCGTATAGATGAAGTTGCGCACCCTCTATGAAAGGAAGCAAACCATGCCCAAACATATCGGTATTGTCGGCTGCAGTGCTGAAGGTGCCGCCCTGTGTTATCGTACCATATGCGGCGAGGCGCCCGCTTTAATGGGTGAGCACATGCATCCTGAGGTCAGCATGCACACGCATCCCTTAGCAGAATACATGGTCCATATTCGCAAGGGCGATTGGGAAAAGGTTGCGGCACTGATGCTCTCGTCAACGCAAAAGCTTTCTATGGTCGGTGCCCAGTTTGCCATTTGCCCGGACAACACGATTCACGAAGCATTTGAGATTGTCAAAACGCACGCATCCATTCCCTGGCTGCACATTGCTGAAGCGGTTGCTGAAAAAGCACGCACGGAAAATTATAAACAGCTGGCCATTTTGGGAACCAAATACCTTATGACGGGACCGGTTTATCCTGATACATTAAAAGAGTTTAATATTGCCGGTCAAATACCTGCCGAAAGCGATCGTGAACAGATCGATGACATCATTTTCAAAGAGTTGGTCAACGGAGTTTTCACAGAGAAATCGCGTCTGTATTTTAACCAAGTGATTGAAAAATTAAAAAGCCGCGGGTGTGATGCCGCTATTTTGGGATGCACCGAAATTCCGCTTCTGATTGACCCGGATGATTGTCCGCTGCCGGTACTGGATTCGACCCGTTTGCTGGCCCGGGCTGCTATAAAAGAGGCTTTACATTAGGGTCGGAAAGTGCTCACGGTCGGCTGCAATCATGGCAATTTAAACATGAGCGTATTAATTGATAATCTATCCAATCACTCTGAATTTGTTCCGATGCTGGCGCATTGGTTTCATGAAGAGTGGGGGCATTTTCACCCGCAAACAACCATTGAGCAAAGAATTGACAATTTAAGAAAACGTTGCGCCCAAACCAGTGGGCTCCCGATCACCCTGATTGCAAAGATGGGTGATCATGTCGTTGGAACAGCGAGTTTGGTCAAACATGATATGGAAGTGCATCTGGAATTGACCCCCTGGCTTTCAAGCGTATACGTTGATGCAAGGCATCGCAGGCAGGGAATCGGATCTCAACTGGTCAAACGCATCGTTAAAGAAGCCGCAAATACTAATGCAAAAATACTTTACCTGTTCACCCCTGACCGGGAAAGCTTCTACGCCCGGATGGGCTGGCAATTGTTGAATCGTGAAAAATATCGGGGACGACAGGTAGTCCTGATGGAAATCAGAACTGCCGCCAAAGGGTAAACAACATTCCCATAGCCATTTGGGTCTTACAGACGCTTGAGGATATGATTATGAAAAACTCCCTTTTTTTGTGCAAAGTAAATTGGTTCATTGCAATGGGCATTATCTGCCTTTTGTTCGCTTGCGAATCTACATATTACAAAACTATGGAGACCATGGGCTATCATAAACGGGATATTATGGTAGACCGCGTACAGGATGCCCGTGATGCTCAGGAAGAAGCCAAGGACCAATTCGAATCCGCGCTGGAGCAATTCAGCACAGTACTCAATTTTCAGGGCGGAGATCTGGAAAAAAAATATGACCAGTTGAAATCCGAGTACGAAGCCAGTGAAGAAAAAGCGCAGGCTGTACGCTTACGAATTGATGAGGTCGAGGATGTCGCCGAAGATCTGTTTGTCGAATGGCAGGAGGAATTAGATCAGTATACCAGCAGCAGCCTTCGAAAATCCAGCGCCCGCAAGCTCGCTGAAACCAAACGACAATATGCACAGTTGATCGGCGCCATGAAACGAGCCGAGCGCAAGATTGATCCGGTCCTCAACGCGTTTCGCGACCAGGTTTTGTATCTGAAACATAATTTAAATGCCCAGGCGATTGCTTCATTGCAAAGTGAACTGGTTTCGATTGAATCAGATGTTGCCCGGTTGATCAAGGAAATGGATGCTTCGATCAGGGAGGCCAATTCATTCATAGCATCAATGCAATAAAATGGCTAATAAACAATTATCTTTTGCATGAGGATAGAGACAGCTTTAATTATTATTTTTTTAGGTACTTCTTTATATTTGGACTGAATATAATCAGGTACCGCAAAAAATTTACGAAAGGAAAAAATGAAGACCGCCTTGATACTGGTTGACATCCAGAATGACTATTTTGCAGGTGGCCGTATGGAACTGGTCGGTATGGATGCTGCCGCTGAAAAGGCCGGCCGTTTGTTATCTTATTTTCGTGAAGACCGGATGCCGACCTTTCACATTCAGCATGTTTCAACCCGGGAAGGGGCTACCTTTTTCTTGCCGAACACCCGGGGGGTCGAATTCCACGATAGTATCAAACCCGCCCCCGATGATCGGGTCATACAGAAAAATTTTCCAAACAGCTTTCGGGAAACAGCCCTTTTTGATGCACTCAAAAGAGCACAGGTTGACAGCGTCGTCATCTGCGGCGCAATGAGCCACATGTGCATTGACGCCACCACAAGAGCTGCTGCCGATCTGGGATTTGATTGCACCCTCGTCCACGACGCGTGCGCAACCCGTAACCTTGACTTCGGGACTCAAAAAGTGCTGGCTGAAAATGTGCATGCCTCTTTTATGGCAGCTTTGAGCGCTGCCTATGCTAAGGTAATCAGTTGCAATGAATTGATTGTATGAAAATTAATCAAAACATGAATGAATTTAAAAAATGTACGTTTTGCGGTCATCGATGGCAAACACGCGAAGATTTTCTTGCAGATGCCACAACCGATATGATTGGCTACCAGGTTAATTTTGATAATTTACATCTGGGATACTTTTTATTCAATCACCTGACCTGCGGTACAACGTTAGGCCTTGCTGCCGGCCTTTTCAGCGATCTCTATAAAGGGCCGATCTATAAGCAGAGACAAACCGGGACGGAGAAATGCCCCGAGTACTGCCTGCATGAAAAGCAACTGGAGCCCTGTCCGGCAGAATGCGAGTGCGCCTTTGTGCGGGAAATCATTCAAACCGTCCGGCAATGGCCCAAAACTGGAAAAGATTAAATGCTCGAATTTTTGAGTGCTGGAATCCTCCTGGGACTGGCGGCAGGTTTTGCGCCCGGCCCGCTGCTGGTGCTGGTGATATCTGAAACCCTCCGCCACGGAATTGGCGCTGGCCTGAAAGTATCGATTGCTCCCCTGATAACAGATGTGCCTATTATTCTGGTTTCCTTATTTTTATTAAACAGGCTGGCTCAGTATAAATCGATATTGGGCTGCATTTCGATCTTTGGCGCCCTATTCATACTTTATCTGGCATTCGAAAGCCTCAGAACCAGGGGTGTTGAATTAAACCTGTCAGCCGTCAAGACCGGCTCATTTAAAAAAGGGGTCATCACCAATGCTTTAAATCCTCATCCTTACATATTTTATATGACAGTCGGCACGCCAATCATTTATAGAAGCCTCCAGCAAAATATCCTGGCAACCCTATCGTTTGTCGGCAGTTTTTTACTCTTGCTGGTTGGCTCGAAGGTTGTCCTGGCATTGGTGGTTGGACGCTCGCGCACATTTTTAAAAGAACGGCTCTATATCTGGGTGATGCGAATCCTGGGAGTCCTTTTGATTATTTTTTCGATCGTCCTCTTACGGGATGGATTTGAGTTATTGGGCTGGCTGTAAAAAAAGCCTGCCAAAAAGAGTGTTGTTTTATGCCAACAGATTTTGAATATGCCATAACCCGCATACCGGCCCAAACCTTTGACCGCGGCCTAACGACCGCAAAAATGGGCCTGCCCAGCTACGAGTCGGTTTTAAAGCAGCATAGGGCCTACACTGAAGCCTTGATGTCCATCGGGTTCAAAATCATCGAGCTTGAGCCTTTACCCGATTATCCGGATGCCCATTTTGTAGAAGACACTGCGGTAGTGACGCCGGAAGTGGCGGTCATCACCAACCCGGGGGCAAAATCAAGGCAGGGGGAAGAAAAATCGATCGCCGGCGTTCTGGAGCAGTACCGCCGGATCGAACACATCCTGGCGCCCGGTACGCTTGACGGTGGAGACGTTTTGATGATCGGCAACCATTTTTTAATCGGTATCTCAGAACGCACCAATCGCCAGGGCGTCGAACAATTGGGCCGCATCCTATCAGATCATGGCAAAACCCATACCCCTATTGCGGTGGCCGCCGGGCTGCATTTAAAATCCAGGATCAATTATGTCGGCCAAAATACGGTGCTGGTGACAGCGGAATTTTCTGAGCACGAGGCCTTGCATGCCTATGACAAAATTATCGTCGATCCAAAAGAGGCTTATGCGGCCAATACACTTTGGGTTAACGATTCCTTATTGGTCCCCAAGGGATTCCCGGATACAAAAGCCAAGCTTAGCGCTCTGGGACTGCCCACCATTGAGCTGGATGTCAGCGAAATGCGAAAAATGGATGGGGGGTTGACGTGTCTATCTATCCGCTTTTAAAACTGGTTTCAATACCGCTACCTCTTGCCCGATGGCTGTGTTTCAATCCGCTTCAAAATGCTCGTGTACTATCGTGTACGCTCCGCTTTTGAACCGAATCGCGCCTTGCCCTCGAACAAGATGCAACGATCTTGAAACCAGTTTAGGTTAAAATAAAAGCAGCTTAAAAAATTACTTCATCAGGATATTATAAATTAATAGCGGACAAATAGGCATTTTTTGAGAATTAGACTTGAGAAAGGAGTTTGGTTTGTTGCCCCAGAAACAGAAAGACACATACAGAGCATTTTATGATTCTGCGCGCACCAATGACATTTTGAATCCCAAAACAACATTGATGCTTCATCTGGCCGCCGCAATGGCCATCGGGTGCTATCCGTGAATGCAGGAATACCTTGGCGTGGCCAGGGAAGAGGGACTCAGTGATGCCGAAATCGGAGCGGTTTTATCCATTGTCATGGCCGTTTCCGCCGGAAGGGTACAGGCCCAGCTGAAAGATGCAGCTGAACTCTGAGGGAATACATGTTCAAGAACCCATGCCGGTATCAGGCATTGGTAGCTGCTGCTTGAAAAAGAGCGCGTAATGCGTTATGAAAGGCACATGAAACAATCGATTTTTGGCATGTATTGATAACCATAGATTTCAGGAGGAAACAATTTCCATGGGTAAAGGAGATAAGCGAACGAAACGGGGGAAAATATTTAGCAAATCATATGGTGTCAAAAGACCGCGCAAGAAGAAGAAAAAATCAGAACAAAAAGAAAAATAACATCCAACTTAACCTTCCCATTGATAAGCCCAGGATATGGAATGGTGCCGCCGTAAATTTACAGCTGACGGGGGCATTTTTTCATGGGAGCCAATAATCAGCCAACCTCCCGGCAAAAGGGCTCTCACAACGCTGCTCAGCCCCTTCTCCTTGAGGTGATCTTTATAGTAAGTCAGCAGATTGTTTCTCATAAAGATAATATAGAAGCCATGCCCTGGTGGATCGGCAAAAATATCCTGAACCTTCCAGTCAATGTCTGCTTTAATAAATGCCTTGACATCAAATCGATTGCCGCTTTTTCGAATACAAAAATAGGATTCTCGCATTTCCGGTGGCATTTCCTTTAAGCTGCTTAAGGTATACACCCCTGCCCTGGCCTTTTCTATATAGTCGGGATGCTTATCGGTGCCGGTGATATCAAGGACCGGCAGTTGTGCGTATATTGGCCTTAAACGATCCCAAATGATCTTTAGGCTGTACACTTCCTCGCCACGGGCGCAACCGGCTGACCATACACGCAATTTTTCACACTGTGTCTCAATAATACCCGGCAGAATATCCTGTTCCAGGCCAAGCCATAGCTGCCGGTCGCGAAAAAAACGGCTGATGGAAACAGTCAATTGCAGCTCACATTCCCGCCGCACGATTTCATCTTGCGCGATTAAATCCAGGTAAGCCCGCATGCTCGGGCAATTGTGTTTCTGCATATGTCTGGATATGCGCTTTTTAACGCCCTTTCTTACCTTGCGGTATCCAGACCATGAAAAATCAAATGCATCCAGCAATTGTCGAAATAGATCGTCGTGCATGGCGCCAGCCTAAAATAGCCCAGCCGGATATTCAAGGAAAAATCTCTTGATTGGAGTGCTGGCGTGTTCAGTTACTGGCGTGAGGCAGCCTTCAATTCAGGACATTTTTTGATGAAGGTTTTAAAAGGCCTTGCACGTAACCGCTATTCCAGCTAATGAGTATCCAATTGATTATAACAGTATAGCTTCCTTGATCAACCATAACGAATATATAGACCATGGATGTCGTGGGTGTGGATGGCTGCAGAGGGGGATGGTTTGCAGTAGCGCTTGGTTCGAACCGGAACTGGGCAATTGACGTTTATAAAACCATCGGCGAACTCTGGAATGTGATGAATTCACCGTCGACGATGTTTATTGACATACCCATCGGCCTGCCGGATTCCAATAGGCGAATCTGTGACGTGCAAGCACGCAAGCTGCTGGGGCGAAGAGCTTCCAGCGTTTTTGCAGTTCCCTGCCGCAGGGCATTGCAGGCAAAGAGCTACCGCCATGCGTGCCGAATCAACAAGCAGGCAGCAGGGATTAAGCTTTCCATTCAGACCTGGCATATTGCCGCTAAAATCAAAGAAGTCGACACTTGGCTGCAAAATACCCGCAAGGCGCGGTCAAGGGTCCGCGAATCACATCCTGAGATCTGTTTCTGGGCTTTGGCGGGCAAGCACATAATGGCGCATTCTAAAAAAACATCTCGCGGTTTTACGGAGCGCTTTTCGATATTGAAAAAAATTTATCCGCCAAGCAACTCGATTGTAAAGCAGGCTCTAAATCAGTTTCGGCGCAAAGACCTGGCACGTGATGATATTCTGGACGCTCTCGTTCTGGCTGTCTCCGCGCATTTATCAGCAGGCAAACCCGAAACGGTGCCGCTGAAACCACCGGTTGACAAAAAAGGCCTTACTATGGAAATTGTTTACCCACCGGCCCCATGCATATAAATGCCGGCAAACTAATTTATCGTTCCGGTATTTTTTCAGATATGGGTTTTACACATATTATGGGATGATGGAATCGTGGAAAGATGGAATATTGGGCTTAGAAAGGATTTTATCCATATGGTTTTAATTGTCGGAAATTTAGCCCCCAGTCTGGCAATTTCCCAAAACCCATTTTTCCAGCATTCCACTATTCCACTATTCCAATTGTGAGAGGGAGACCCTCGATGGATCAAAAGGTAAAAGATGCGATTTACAACGCGGTAGAAAATGAGCCTTTTGCAAAAGCAATGCAGATCAGTCTGGTGGAGTTGGAATTGGGTTATTCTATCGTCGAAATGCATTATGACCCGGAAAAAATGAATAATATTTATGCGCGCGCCCACGGTGGTGCCGTATTCGCACTCATCGACGAAGCCTTTGAGACCGCCGGCCAGACCGACGGCACCATTGCGGTGGCTTTGAATGTGAATGTCACCTACGTTTCCAGCCCGGAGCCGGGCGTAAAACTGCGCGCGGAGGCAAAAAGGGTCAGCCAGACTAAAAAGACAACCAGCTATGACATTCGCGTCAGTACTGAAAACGGGAATTTAGTTGCCACCTGCTCTGCGCTGGCCTATCGAACCGGCAAACCGATTCCATTTTTGTAGCAAATCCAAAATTCTTAAGATTGATTTTTCTTGTTTTCCCAGCAAATCGGTTTTGCGCGCAAACCTGCTGATCCAGGTGAAAAAAATGATCAAAGGTCGCACTGTTATGCAGGTTTTCAGGCGGATATCTGAGCGATTTCCAAAAGAGAGCTGCATACCCATAAAACAGCATCTTGGAAATCGGTTTATCAAAACCGATACGATCAAGCGTCGGAAAAATGCTGTTTGTCAGCAATTGTCCCAAACCCTCGGGAAGTGGTTTTATCAAAAGATTGTTGTAAATCTACATCTGTTCAGAAGACAGCTCAGCCGCAGATTGGATCCTGTTACAGAGGGCTGACCGTCTATTCCGGCGGTAGGACCTGAACTCAATAAAATTGCAGGGATTAATGTGTCAGCTCTAAGATTTGACTTAGATCAAATACAAGCTTAATTGATTCATGTAGGGTAATCCATTCTGGTCTCGAAATTCATGATAATGGGTATTCATCAAAATGAAGTCATGAAGTGTCAAAACCAGATGATGAGGGGATTGTTTCAAGTATTATCCTTCTTTTTAACCTTATAATTTATTAATGTTTTATTGGAACCTATCTTTAAAATAGCAGATCACGCTCAAGAGCAAGGCAGGGTCCGATCCGCCGTCGCCCTCTGATAAACATCAGGCTATGGCGGGACAAGCGAAAAAGCGCAGCAGACAAGATCGTATGTGAGCATTTTCGCAGGGGCTGGGGAAGGGGCCCCGGGCCCTGCCGGTAACGCAGCTATTGAGCGTTAGATGCATTTTTGAGATAGGTTATAACAAGAAACGGAGGATTCTTATGTTCTGTTTTCAGTGTGAGCAAACTGCGAAAGGCGAAGGGTGCACCAAAATCGGTGTGTGCGGCAAACAGCCGGATGTTGCCGCCCTGCAGGATCTGTTGACCTATGCTGTCAAAGGGCTGTCCCGGGTGGCGGTGGAAGGCCGCAAATTCGGTGTTAACGACCCGGAAACCAATCAATTTACGAGCAAGGCCATTTTCTCGACAGTAACAAACGTTGATTTTGATCCACACCGGTTTGTCGCTCTGATTCGTGGAGCAGTTGCAAAGCGCGATGCTTTACAAGAAAAAGTTAAGGCCGCCGGCGGCAATGTTGATTTTGCAGACGGCCCCGCGACATTTGAGCCCGGACCAACTGCCGAAGCTCTGGTGGCTCAGGGAGAAAAAGTCGGCATCAAATCGGATCCGGATATTGACGCCGATGTTCTCTCATTGCGTGAGTTGTTGATTTACGGCATCCGCGGAATGGCCGCTTATGCCGACCATGCCGCCATTCTGGGCCAGGAAGACGACAATGTGTACGCCTTCATGCAGGAAGCGATGGCAGCGACCCTCAACAAAGACCTGAGCGTCGATGACTATATCGCACTGGTTATGAAATGCGGTGAAGTCAATTTAAGAACGATGGAGTTGCTGGATGCTGCCAATACAGGCACCTACGGCCACCCTGTACCGACGGCCGTACCGCTTGGCGCCAAAGCCGGCAAGGCGATTCTGGTGTCCGGTCATGATCTTAAAGATCTGGAAAAAATTTTAAAGCAAACCGAGGGCAAGGGCATCAATGTTTACACGCACGGAGAGATGCTGCCCTGCCATGGATATCCGGAGCTCAAAAAATATCCTCATTTTTTCGGTCACTACGGCACTGCCTGGCAGAACCAGGCCAAAGAATTTGACGCATTTCCCGGTGCGATCCTGATGACGACCAATTGCATCCAGAAACCCAGAGATTCATATAAAGACCGCATTTTTACCACCGGGCTGGTGGGCTGGCCGGGCGTGCAGCACATCAGCGGATCTGATTTTACGCCGGTCATCGAAAAAGCGTTGGCGCTGCCCGGTTTCAGCGAGGATCAGGACGGCAGACAGGTGATGGTCGGTTTTGCCCGCGATGCGGTCATGGGCGTGGCGGAAAAGGTCATCGAAGCGGTGAAAAGCAAAGCCATCCGCCACTTTTTCCTGGTCGGTGGCTGTGACGGCGCCAAGCCCGGCCGAGATTATTACACCCAGTTTGTCGAACAAATTCCCGATGACTGCGTCGTGCTAACCCTGGCCTGCGGCAAGTTTCGCTTTTTTGACAAGGACCTGGGCAATATCGGTGGGCTCCCACGATTGTTGGATGTCGGGCAGTGCAACGATGCCTATTCGGCCATCAAGATCGCCTCGGTGTTGGCCGATGCCTTCGAATGCGACGTCAACGACTTGCCCCTGTCGATGATTCTTTCCTGGTATGAGCAGAAAGCCTGTGCCATCTTGCTGACCCTGCTCTATATAGGAATAAAAGACATCCGCCTGGGACCCAGCCTGCCGGCATTTGTTTCACCCAATGTTTTGAATGTCCTGGTGGACAAATTCAACATCATGCCCATTAAAACACCGCAAGAGGACCTGCAGGCTATTCTGGGCTAATTCCAAACTCTAAGGCGAGCAGCCCATCCAGCACGATGGCTGCTCGCCCTACCCTTTCTGAATCTATACTTCTATGGCGGGCCGAGCATTCGTGTAGACCAATAACACTTGCGATCTCACTTTTAAAGATATACTATTAACGGGGTCGCATTTAGGGTGAACTCTAGCTCTGAAATCGCACCAAATTTAGTTCCGATTCTTTGGATATCACAACGTTTACCAAACTTGGTGTATTCTCAATTCACTGCAACATGACGTTTAATGTGAATATGGCAAGATGCACCTTCGCGTTGGGTTACATTGATTTCAGTAGTAACCTATGTTAACAGTAAAAAAGTCCGGTCACTTTCATTCCATCTCATCTCGCTGATAGATTCTCGTAATTAGATTTGAAAGGATTATTCAATGCATGAACCTGTAATCCTCCCTGTAATATTTTTTTTGTTGGTTGTATTGATGATTTATCTATGGACCAGCCAACGAAATTTAATAAAAAACAGAACATTAACACCCTCAGATTATTTGTGGAAACTAAAATGTATAACAGGAAAAAGTGAATATGAGATATTTCATATAGCTGCTGAGGAAAAAGGTAGGCCAAGGTACCAAGTGGAAAGACACTTCAAAAGATATTTAGAGGATCAAACTTTACCTGATTATGTAAAAGAGTTTCTTGAAGATGGAAAGGAGCATATCAACGCATATAGTCCTAAAGGTATAAATTTTCTAAATAAAAAGCTGTTAATTTTTTACTCTTTCTTAACATTGGTGATGATCGGCGGCTCCTTTTTTATATGCCTCTATATTTTTCCAAGGATTGCCCGGTTTGATAATCTCCCTAGGGGGGTTATTGCCAACGTTATTAAGACACACCCAAGATACGCTCGGCCCTTCATAAATCGAGCGATTTCATTTGGATTAAAGGGTCAGGTTGAAAGAGCGTGTTATGATTTGAAACTGGCCTGTGAATCAGGCTACTGTGAAGATTATAAATTAAAAAAAAGAGAGGGGGTTTGCCGATAAACACCTTCTCTATTGAAGATACCGATTTGATATATGCCAGATTACGCATAGCGCCAACAATCTGTTTATGAATTTGGTTTTATATCCCGACTGTAAAATTTCCGCACCAATCTTGCAGTCTGCGATTGTATATTTAGCCATACAATCCCCACAACTTGGCTGAAGTTTATAGCGGCTATAACGCCATTCTCAGAATAAATTACACCTTGCAATAGAATACCTGACCATTCTTCTGTGCTCCGTCGCCAATTTCTCAATTCAAAACAGTTAAAACGGCGCGTTTAGCATTTGTTTTACAGCCTGCCTAAGGCCAGATCCTACCGTTTTTTCTTTTCATTACCGCTTCCATTCAATTTTGATTCAAGAAAGCCTCTCCGAATACCGATACAGTTGTTGGATACGCATTTTATCAAAAATTTAGCCTATCATTTGGAGGTCACAGATGAATTTTAAAGTCCTAAATGCTTTTGTCGCCCTTATTCTCATATTTTTATTCGGGCTGTCTTTTAGCGGATGCGCAACAACAGGCGGCGGCATCATCATCAACGGTGGCAGGGGGTCGGGCCACGAGCACCCGCCTGTCGTCAAAAATGGGCCGCCGGCGCATGCCCCCGCACACGGATACCGGGCCAAACATACGTATCGGTATTATCCGTCCTGTTCAGTCTATTATGATTGTGGCAGAAAAATATACTTTTATCTGAGGGGCGATCGCTGGGAAGTGGGTGCGTCCTTGCCGAGCCATCTTCGGTTGCGCCTGGGAGATTCGGTCAACATTGAAATGCATACCGACAAACCCTACATGCACCATTCAGAGCACGTCAAAAAGTACCCGCCCGGGCAGCTGAAGCGAAAGCATAAAAATAAGCATAAATGGGGCTAAGGCTTCTTTATCAACATCAGATCGTAAAAAGGCAGCGCCGCTGGCGGCCCTGCCTTTTTACATCGACAATGGGTTCAATATGGCTTTTACTCGCTGGTAAGATTCAAGGGTATGGTTAATCGAAAGGTAGCCCCCTGCCCTTTCTCGCTTTCAAGGCTGAGCCTGCCTCCCAGGCAGCGGGAAATAATGTTGGCCCCGGCCAGACCCAGGCCATGGCCTTTGCGAGACACGATTGCGCATTCTTTTACCTGGGCGTAGCGTCGAAAGACCATTTCATGATGATCTGCTTCGATACCGGGTCCATCATCGCTGACTGCCACTACCAGATCGTCACCATCTCTTTCAAGTCGAACTTCAACCCGTTTTTTCCGGTGATGAAGTGCATTTTTCATTAAATTGCCGACGATCTGACGAAATTTGATTTCATCCTGAAACATTTCCAGATCGTTGACCTGGGGCGAAATATCCAGAACAATGCCGCAGGTTCTTAAATACCCGAGCGCTTCGGATTCGCTCGTATGGTCGGCATATTTATCGAAAATTGCGCCCGCATTGGTTTCAAGCGCGTCCGCCAAAGCCTGTAGAGTGGATTGTGCCGGACGGAAGCGCTCGCCCAGAAAACACCCGGCTTCAGCCCGGCCAATCTCCAGCATGCTGTAAAGCAATCCCCGGGCTTTTTTTGAATTGCGCAACGTGCGCTTTAAGGTATTTTCCTGCCGTTTGGATAAAGGACCAAATTTATCCTGACGCTCGAGCAGCGTGCGCAGACCGGTCTCGATGATAGCAATCGGGTCTTTGAGCTCATGGACGAGAAATTCAATTTCAATATCTCTAAAAAATTTCTCGGCTGCCTCTCCCGACAGCTGTGTGGCATCTTTGTACTCGTTTTGTTTGCTCATGGCCAAAACCTATAACCTGTTATGATTGACTCATTATCGCATTAGAATGAATGCTCTGTTTTGTTTCAACTGCACGCTTACTTTTTCTTCTTTGCGGAGGTCCGTCTTTTGCTAAATCGTTCCGCAGGGTAAAAACGCACTGTTACCGTTGTTCCGCCTCTGTTATGGCAATCTTTGGTATCAACGAGCGGCACACAGTTCGCTGTATCGCCCGGGCATTCATGCCCTTTGGCATCAACAAATTCGCAGGGTTGCGACGTCATATTGATATTGAAATTATACCTTTCCGAAAATATTTTCATGCGCAGCAAATCAAAGCCTTTGCCGCCGGCTTTAAAATCATAGGGCTGCCGGGTGGAATACTGCATGGTGTCATAAGCGGTAAAATAATTTTCAAAAATCATGCGTAAATTTTCCTGACTGATGCCGATGCCATTATCTTTGACTTCAAATTCAGGGCCCAATTCACCTTTGCGCACCTTCACCGAAATCTTACCACCATCCGGTGTATTTTCCACCGCATTGCGTACCAGGCCTTCCACAATTTTTCCCAGAACTTCCGGCGGAAGGTAGACAGGCGCGGTCTCCGCTGCATACGTTCTCAGCCGGCAGTTACGATGTGAAAACTTAGGCCGCAGGGCTTTTATTGCATTTTTAACGAAAGGCCCCAGCGCGATGACTTCTGATTTCGCTTTGCGGGGCCCGTAAATCTCGTCGATATGTCGGCGGATTTTTTGGATAAGATCTTTTTCACCCAACCCCAGCGAAATCAGTACTTCCAGCTCATCCACACATGCATCCAGCAGGGCGGAAAGCATATAGTGGGCTTTGTAATCCTTTTCGCGCAGGATGTCTTCCAGCTGATATTGCATTTCAAGCAGGCGCTGCAAATTTCTTTGAGCGCGGTCGAAAATAGGCTCCCATCCCTGTTCGGCCATTTCCGAAAGTCGTTTTTTTAAAAGATTCAAGGATGCAGATAAAATCGAAACCGGTGTTTTTAGCTCGTGTGACAGGTGGTGAATCACACGGTCTTTCGTACGGTTTAAACTCTTGACATCCTCATAAGAGCGCTTGAGCTCTTCATTGATACTCGCATTTTCAATCGGCAAGGCAACCAGATTGGCGATGGTGGTCAATACATCGATATGCGTTTGATTAAAATCACCTTCCTTTTTGTTGACTGCACACAGCACGCCGATCATACGTCCTTCAAGCATCAACGGCACATCCAGCATGTTGCGCGTGCGATAGTTGGCCCGGCGATCAATTTCTCGAGCAAAATGAGAGTTTTTATAGGCATCTTTTATAATCTGGGGCTTACCGGTGCGGTAGACCAGTCCTGCAATGCCTTTGTCGATCGGGTAGCGAATTTCTTTAAAATTGGTACCGGTTTCAGATTGGTCGAAGACGGCTTCGCGAAAGAAAAATTCCTTATTTTCTTCGTCCAGTAAAATCACCATAGCGCCTTCCACACCCAGCAAATCCTGAATTTCCTTGGTTATCAACATCAGACGCTGATCAAGGCCCCGATATTGATACATGGCACGCGCGATCTGAAATAGAGCTCGATTTAAACGCGCATTGCGTTTTTCCTCGGTTACATCCTGCAGGGTGACAACCTGGCCGGCAGGTTGATTTTGCTCGTCATAAAAAATGGCGCCATCGACGATAATATCCAGCAATCGCCCGTCCTTGGTCAATCGCTTGGTTTCAAATCCCCGCAGAACCTTATCTTTGTGCAGGCGCCGAATACCTTCAATTGTCTGCTCCCTAAAATTTTCGGGTACAAACGGCAATTTTTTATCTTTCCATTCTGCTAAGCGCCAGCCAAAAACAGTTTCAAAGGCCGGATTCAAATAGGACACCGTATTATCCAGATTAAACACGAATACAGGGATGGGCAAAAAACTTAAAAAGGCCCGATAGCGCTGCTCGGCTCGTCGACTTTGCTGGGAAAGCTCCAACGCACATGCTTCAGATTCGCTCAAAGCATGCTGGGCGATCACTTTATCGGTCACATCCCGGGCGATGCCCCGAAAGCCGACCGGCTTACCATCGTTATCCTTGATCAGGTTGGCGGAAATTTCCAGGTAACGCCTTTCGCCGTCCTTGCGGATGATTTCCCAGCTGATATCCACCACACCCTTACCGGTACGATAGATCTTGTTAAACGCCTCTAAGGCAATTTTCGCATTCATATCATCCATAAAAGTGCGAAAATTTTTATTTTTAATTTTGCTGCAGGAGTGACCGAATATCCGGCAGAGTGCATCGTTGAAAAACAGGAAATTGCCCTTTAGATCGACTTCGTAAAAGCCATCGGCAACATCTTCGATGAGAACGCGATAGCGCTCTTTTTGAACCTGTGTCGTAGCAGCCTTTACGGCTGATGTCACATCGGAATTATCGGTTTTGCGCCGTGAAGATTTGGCGGCGGGGTTTTTGGGCCTGCGAGATGTCATTTAACCGCTTCCCATAATAGAGGGATTGTAGAAAAAGGGTTTGGGGGTCGAAATGGTTTTAAACAACCCCCCATCACCGTTGGGCCGTTGTGGTGTTAGAAAATCTTGTCCTGCACTTGATGACTGCTTAATTTGTGTTTTCAAGAATTCCAAATGCTTCTGCATCCAACAAATTGATGCCACTGGTTTTCAAGACCTCAATAGCCTTGTCATTGTCACTAAAGCGAAAGATCATTATGGCATTTCCCGGGGCAAAGGTAATAAAGGCATACATGAATATGACCGACACCCCTGCTTGCGATAGCGGTTTCAGCAGAGCTGCCAGGCTACCGGGTTTATCTTCGATCTCGGCTGCAACAACTTCATTGACATAGGCCGGAATCTGCATTTCCATCAAAATCTTACGCGCGGTGGTAACATCCGAAACTAGCAGTCTCAACTGGCCAAAAGCTCCGGTATCCACCAGATTCAGTGCGCGTAAATTAATCCCGGCACTGCCGAGCGCTTCTGTGACCTCGTGTAACCGGCCGGGCGCATTTTCAATGGACACAACAATTTGTTTCAGTTTTAAACTCATCAAAGCCTCCCTCATAGATGTAAAATCGTCATTAAATCGCACCGAGCGATGCTGCTCACAGTTAGACTATAAGTAAAAGCGTCTGGCTGTCAACTGTTGTCCCTCATCTAATTTATCCCGCAGAATGTACGATAAAACGGGCCTTATTTTGATTGCAGTCTATTCCTGCAGCGGCCAGAGATCTTTTTCTTTCAGTACCGACCGGAGTGTTTTTAACGCCTGATTGGTGGCCGGCACACCGCCGTATATAGCCGTCTGAAAAATAACTTCGGCAATTTCCCGCGGCGTGCAGCCGACATTCAGCGCTGCATGGATATGAAGTTCCAGTTCCTCCAAACGGGAGAGCACCGTCAGAGCAGCAACTGTTACCAGCTGACGGGTTTGATGCGGTATCTTTTGACGGGCATACATCTGGCCCGTGATAAAAAGGGATAAATCTTTAGCCAGTTCCCTGTCAAAGGAACGCCAGAGATCGAAAGGCCTTTCGCCCTGAACATCCTTGAAGTACAGCCCGGCGGTTTTTTTTGTTTTTTCGATCAACTCGGTATCCAACGGTATCTCCTTTCTTTGCATCGAATCCTCGATTTTTTCTTTGCTAAAGAGATCTCTATTATAACCACGAAAACACGAAAACATAAAAGCAGGAAATTATAATAGTCAGGGAAATTTCTCGTGTTTTCGTTTTGCGGTGCTTTCGTGGTAAAACGTCAAGGTCAAATGTCCGCGTCGACATTTGAAATAGTATCTAAATGCCCAAAGCTGAGGAAATAGTCAAAAACGATCAGCCCTGCCGGCAACAGCAGGGCTGATCTTATGAGCAGAGAGGTCCGTTGGAATTAGCAGGATAATGCCAACAGGAGCGTTTAGCCCTTCACCTTCTTAACCTCTTCGGTTAGTGCCGGGACAATTTCAAACAGATCACCAACAATTCCAAAATCCGCTTTTGAAAAAATCGGCGCTTCCCCATCCTTGTTGATGGCGACGATATATTTGGAAGTCGACATACCGGCAAGATGCTGAATGGCGCCTGAAATACCACAGGCAACGTATAGGGTCGGTGATACCGTTTTACCGGTCTGGCCGACCTGGTCGCTGTGCGGCCGCCAGCCTTCATCAACAGCCGAACGCGATGCCCCGACGGCAGCGCCCAGGGCATCCGCCAGTGCTTCAATCGAGGCATAATCTCCGCCGGTACCGCGCCCACCGGAAACGATAATGTCCGCTTCCGTCAGCTCGACTTTGTCACTGGTATCCATTTTCTTTTCAGCGACCGCGGTTTTGACGTCACCGAGCTGTACCGCCGGTTTATCAATTGCACTGTCCTTGGCAGCTTCGGTAATATCCATGACATTGGGCCGGACGGCGACGATTTGACGATCACCTTCTATCTGGACATCCGCATTGATTTTTCCGCCAAACATCGGTCGTGTGCAAATTAAAGTACCGTTTTCGAGACTGACTCTCACACAATCCATGGCCACACCGGCATCCAGTTTGGCTGCCAGGCGCCCTGCCAGATCTTTGCCCTGCGCGGATGCACCCAAGATTATAACAGACGGATCTGTAGATTGAATGAGCTCAGCCAGTACATTGCTGTACGCATCGGTGGTATAGTCCGCCAGACCCGCATCATCGGCGACCAGGATCTTGTCCGGACCGTATTTTTTGAGTTCTTCAGCGAGATCGTCGACACCGGATCCCAGCAAAACAGCCGTCAGGTCTGTTCCGAGGCCATCGGCCAGCCGCCGCCCTTCGCTCACAACCTCAAAGCTGACTTTCCGAAGTTCTCCGTCTCTTTGCTCCGTTATCGCAAAAACACCTTGTGCCATTTTATGTCTCCTCTAAATAATTTTGGTTTCGCCGTGTAGAATCTTAACCAGAGCTGCTGCTTTATCAGCTGCCGCTTCGCCTTCGACCATTCGAACGGCCTGCCTTTCAGGCGGCAAACTCATTGATTTAATTTTTACTTTGCGATTGGCAGCGCCCACCTGGGCAGCATCGACACCCAGATCGGCAACGGTTTTGACATCCACCGGTTTTTTCTTGGCTTTCATAATACCGGGCAACGAGGCATATCGCGGTTCATTGAGCCCGCGCTGGGTGGTAAACAGCGCCGGCAGCGAAGCTTCCACGACAACGGTGCCGCCTTCAATCGTGCGGTTACAGATAATTTTGCCATCGGCCAGTTCTACCTTGTTGACCATGGATACCTGGGGAATACCCAGCAATTCGGCAACAGCTGCTGCAACCTGATAGTTGTCTTCATCCACGGCCCGATGCCCGGCAATGATCAATTCATAAGGAATTTCCTTTAAAGCTGCAGCCAGCAATTTGGCAACAGCCAGCGAATCACTGCCCTGGGCTGCGGGATCATTGATGTGCACCCCCTGGTCGGCTCCCATGGCCAGCGCCGTCCGGATGGTTTCAATCGCCTTATCCGGCCCCAGAGACAAGATGGTCACCGTACCACCCTGGGCTTCTTTAATCTGCAGGGCTGCCTCGACAGCCAGCTCATCATAGGGGTTCATGATCCATTTGATGTCCTGTGTTTTAATGGAAACTCCATCATCTGCAATCTGCACCAGCGATTCGGTATCCGGCACCTGCTTGACCAAAACGACTATATCCATCTCCTACTCCTTTCTATAACCTATCTCAAAAATGCATCTAACGCTCAATAGCTTCGTTACCAGCCTCCTCAAAATGCTCACATACTATCGTGTATGCTGCGCTTTTTCGTCGACCGCTGCCTTGCTCTTGAGCGTGATCTACTATTTTTGAGATAGGTTCTACTAATATAAAAATGCAATATTTCTTGAACAGTATGAAATTTTTTAAATAATAAGAACCGTAAACTGGTTTTAAAATTATTCGATTTTGTTCGAGAGTCCCGCCACAAAGCGGCGGGACTTCACATCTTATCTTTACTTGGATTGTGTTCAGCAAGGCGTAAAGGTTGTCTTAAGATCTTTCAGAGACTACAAACGCCATGCCCTATGCTCCATGCGCTATGCTGATCTAGCGGTTGGCTTTGCGGATGCCCAGTTGATCCAGCGCTATAATCCATTTGCAGATATTGGCGGATCCCTCCACCATGGCGTACGTCGGTGCATCCCGGAAATAGCGCGCC
>JASFIG010000010.1:0-28663 GCA_050122795.1 Desulfobacterales bacterium | reverse complement strand
AATGCTCCCGCGCTACCGACAAAACCGCAACCTACGATTCCGATCTTCATCAGCGCTGCCTTTCTGAACGATCTTTTTTGAACTGATGTTGCTGATTAGCGGATGTATTTTTCAAGAATATAAGAAAATTGCTAGATTCCGTTTAGGCACATAGGGGTAAAATAAGCCCCGTGTTACGTTCGTCAAGCCCTGGCAAAGGGTCTGATTTTGGGGACCCAATTATGAGAAATTGAATGAAAAATTTGGTAATGAATAACAGTGACAGGCATCATCCCCGTAATATAAGCAGGAGTTTGCCATATCATGGTCGTGATAGGAATTTTATAGACGAACAGAAGAAAAACGACACTTTTACCCCGCAATCTATGCTAAAATTTTTTAAATGCATTTAATACCAAAATCAAGCTCTTTCTTTTATCGACACGCACAGTGCTGTTGCATTTGAGGACTGCGTTAAGCGTTCATAAGCAACACTTTATCAATTTGAATCATCTTCGGCATAGCAGGCCTCGGCCTGATTTTTGATGGCCTGCATCAATTGCTGCGTTAAACGATGAAGGCGTTTAGGGATGAAAATGAGCTTGCTGAGCAACAGCAGGGGGCCGCGGAAGGTTTCACTGCTGGTCAGCCGCACATGGTCTTTTTTTTCTTCGAATATAAAACTGTGCACTGCCCTTACGCCAAATCGGCTTCCCTCCCAGATAACTTCTTTGCCCGGATCGCACTTGGTTATAGTGGGCATGACCTTAATCGGCAGGTAATAGGGGCGCATTTGAAAGGTAAAACAAGTTTTTTCGGCCATGCTGTCTCCGGAGATGAGGCAGCAATTTTCAATTACCGTGTTCCAGGTCTTCCAGTCTTCCATGGTGGAGAAGACGCGCCAAACAACCGGCAATGGTGCGCGGATATCAATACTTTCTTCGATGATCATTGGTTTCTCCTCAAAGCGTCGATGCGGATTCCGATAGATTGTGGATGCACCCGACGGTCTGTTTGGCAATTTCATATTCCTCATTGGTGGGAATCACCAGAATCCGGACGGTGCTATTTTCGGACTGAATGTCAAAAGCTTCTTTGGAATTGTGCTTATTTTTTTCTGGATCCACTTCGATCCCTAAATGAGCCATCCCTCGACAGGAACCGGCACGAATTAAAGGAGACTTTTCGCCAATTCCGGCCGTAAAGACCAGTGCATCGAGGCGGCCGAGGACCGCATAATAGGCTCCGATGTATTTTTTTATACGATAGCAAACCATGTCAATGGCCAGCTGTGACCGCAAATCACCTTTTTCGGCCTGATTTTCAACCTCTCTCATATCGTTAAACCCGCAGATGCCCTTTAGCCCGCTACGTTTGTTCAGTATGGTTTCAACGTCATCTCTGGCCAGACCGGTTTTTCTTTTGAGATAAAAGATGATGGCCGGATCGATATCACCGCAACGGGTTCCCATGATCAACCCCTCCAGGGGGGTCATACCCATGGACGTATCAATGCTTTTACCGCCTTTGACAGCGGCCGCGCTGGCACCGTTTCCCAGGTGCAGCGTGATCAGGTTCAATGAACTTAGCGGGCGGCCCAATGCTTTAGCCGCCTGTCTGGCAACATAGCAGTGAGAGGTGCCGTGAAATCCGTAGCGGCGCACCTGATGGGCTTCGTATAAATCCTGCGGAATGGCGTAGCGATAGGCACGCTCCGGCAGTGACTGATGAAAGGCTGTGTCAAAAACAGCCACCTGAGGCACATCCGGCGCACTTTGCCTGGCGACTTCAATACCCAGCAAATTAGACGGGTTATGCAGAGGAGCCAGGGGGCTCAAACGGCGAATGGTATCGATGACCTTTTGGTTGATGCGTGTGGGTTTTTTGAATTCTTCGCCGCCGTGAACGACCCGGTGACCGATACCAGACAGTTCTTTGGCATCCTTCAGTGCGCCTGATTCCTCCATAGCGGTTCCGATAAGTTCAAATCCGGCTCGATGATCGGCCACTGCCACAGTTTTCACGATTCCGTCCATACCCCCATCGGCGGTGCGCGTCTGGTGGCTTAGCTGGCTCCGGGTCTCACCGATTTGCTCCACAATGCCTGAAGCCAGCACGGTTTTGGTGCTCATATCGAACAGTCGGTATTTGATCGAAGAACTTCCGGAATTGATTACCATAATTTTCATAATACGACCTTATTTATTGCGGATTGCGGATTGCAGATTGCGGATTGTTTCGAAATTTTCGATTTGAAATTTATTATGACTTTCCTTTTCGGGCTGTATTTATGGATGAAACTACGATGGATAAAATTTCATTACATTCTTGCATCAAAACTTACTATTTGTCTGCGACGTACAATGTTTTCTCTTAATAAATCTGCAATCTATGATGCACAATCATCGCTTTTATTAAATCCGCAATCCGCAATCTGCAATCCGCAATTAAAAGCGTCTACCTCGACTCAGTTAATTGGATGAGTGATGAGCGGCTTGCGCCTGAATGGCGGTGATGGCCACAGTATTGACGATATCCGGGATGGTACAGCCGCGGCTTAAATCGTTGACCGGTTTTTTTAAACCCTGCAGAATCGGTCCGATGGCCACCGCATTGGCGGAGCGCTGCACGGCTTTATAAAGATTGTTACCGGTGTTTAAATCCGGAAAGATAAAAACGGTGGCCTTGCCGGCAACGTCACTGTCGGGCATTTTGGTGCGGGCCACGCCCGCATCCACGGCGGCATCATACTGAATGGGCCCTTCAATTTTTAGATCCGGCCGCCGTTCTTGAGCGATCCGGGTGGCCTGACGCACTTTATCCACATCCTTGCCCCTACCGGATTCGCCGGTAGAATAGGAGCACATGGCGATGCGGGGCTCGATACCATAGATAGCCGCAGTTTCAGCCGAGCTGATGGCGATTTCGGCCAGTTGCTCTGCATTCGGATCGGGATTCACTGCACAATCGCCGTAGACCAGAACCCGGTCGGCCAGGCACATTAAAAATACACTGGAAACAATTGAGAAATCCGGGCAGGTGCGAATAATTTGCAGGGCCGGCAAAATTGTTTCAGCAGTGGTGTGGATGGAGCCGGACACCATGCCGTCGGCTAGATTTTTATACACCATCAGGGTGCCAAAATAATTGGCATCGGTTACCGTGTCGGCAGCCATTTCCGGGGATATGCCCTTGTGCTTGCGCAATTCATAATAGGTCTGAGCAAAATCAGTTTGATATTCTGATGTATGCGGATCGACCGTCTTGACGCCGTCCAGGTTCAGCCCGAGCATTCCGATTTTGGTATTGATCTCTTGCGGGTTGCCCAGCAGGGTAAGATCGGCAACCCCCCGTCGCAACAGGATTTCAGCAGCGTGCAGAATGCGCTCTTCTGCACCTTCGGGCAGCACGATATGGCGGCGTTCAACTTTGGCTTTTTCAATAAGCTCGTATTCGAACATAATCGGTGTGATCCGATTGGAACGCACCACCTCGATGCGAGCTTCAAGACGCTGGGTATCGATATGAGACTCAAATAGACCAAGGGCCGCAGCAATTTTGCGATCATTTTCAGGGTGCAGTGCCGGTCGCACCACACTGGCGTCCATGGCGGTGGCATAGGTGTCACTTTTCACACTGATCACCGGAATGGGCGAATATTTTTTGAGCCCCTGAATTAGACGCTGAACCGGATTTTCCGGCATCAGCCCACCGCTCAAGAGCAAACCGGCAATGTTGGGCGCGGTTTCGGAGACGGTGGTTGCCAGGCTTGCCAGAATTACATCGGCGCGGTCGCCCGGTGTAATGATGAGGTCGCCGTCCTCGATTCGATTCAGATAGTGCGGCAAATTCATGGCGGCAATCTTCAAGTCATGCACACCTCGGTTCAGTGCTTTGGGATCGCCCTGTAGAATTTTAGCGTCAAGGCTGCGAGCGATTTCGCCGACTGTTGGTCTTCCTAAAACAGGTTCTTCGGGCAAGATATAAATCGAGTCCTCTTCCAGACCCATTTTTTGAATCTGATCCCTGACTGCCGGGACCCGTTTGGGCTCCACCCGATTAATAATAGTTGCGACGATGGTGCAGCCTTTTTCTTCAAATGACTCCAAGGCAACCTGCATAGCGTCTACGGTTTCATCCGGAGATTTATTGCGGCCGTTGATCAGCGCCAGTATCCCGCAACCCAGATTGTTGGCCACATCGGCGTTAAAATCAAACTCAAAGGCGGACGCTACGCCCGTAAAATCCGTGCCCTCACACAAAACAAAGTGGCATTTACTTTTTAAAGCCCTGTAGCGATCTAAAATATTTTTAATAATCGTTTCGAACTTTCCCTCTGCGGCCAGATTGCGGGCATCCTCATGCGTATAAGCAAACATTTCGTCGTAAGCCAGATTCAGATGATAGCGTGCTTTGATGAGCCGGATATTGTTGTCGGGCGCCCCTGCGGAAGGCACCACAGGTCTGAAGTAACCCAGTCGGCGGACGCGTCTGGAAAGCATTTCCATGATGCCCAGCGCGACGACCGATTTACCGCTGTCGGGTTCCATTGCGGCGATATACAGGCGGTTTGACATCACTTTTTTCCTTATCGGACCGATGTCCGATTTAAAATGAATATTCAACTG
Organism: Desulfobacterales bacterium; assembly: GCA_050122795.1. Taxonomy (GTDB): domain Bacteria; phylum Desulfobacterota; class Desulfobacteria; order Desulfobacterales; family JAHEIW01; genus JAHEIW01. The sequence continues at coordinate 24,056 of JASFIG010000010.1, read as the reverse complement.
ACGGCATGGATATCAACTTGTAACTATTCGTGGCACTTTGTCAATACTGAACCGGCGACCTGCCAAAAAGAACAGGGAACCACCTTCAGTGTGCACCTGCATATCATTTTGCAAATACCCGTTATGAGATCCCCCCCGTTTTTACTCCCTTTTGGGGGTTTTAACGTTTTTCGACATTGGATAAGTTGCGTTTTAGCGCTTTAGTTTTGTTAAATTGCATTTTATGCTTGCGCTCGCCTATTTTTATGATAAAACTGTCGGAACGCTAAAACTATCTGATTTTATGAAGGAAGCCAAATATCCTGAATAGCGTCCCGGATATCAGATCATATTATACTGTTTCGGTTTAAGAGGGGGGAGAACCATTCAAATGGCCGAAGAAAATTCAAGCGCACAAAATCCAACCGATGAGGTTGCCTTACCAAAACCTGGGAACCCGTTTACCTGGCTTTTTCATCCCTTTGGTGCTCGTGCCATCCGGATCAACGGCAATTTAGGGGCCATAGCGATCTTTTTTTTCCGCGCCTTTGTCCAGATTTTTCATCCCAAGCAGTTTTCGGCCATCGTCCAGCAAATTTATTTCATCGGGGCCAAATCGGCCCAGATCGTTATGCTGGTCGGTTTTTTTACCGGCATGGTTCTGGGCCTGCAGCTGTACCATGTGCTGGTCAAATTCGGTTCGGTGGGGGTGCTGGGTACGGCGGTGGCGCTCTCATTAATTCGTGAGATGGGACCGGTTTTAACCGCCATCATGGTCACGGCTCGCGCCGGCTCGGCCATGACAGCTGAAATCGGTATCCAGCGCATATCCGAGCAGATTGATGCTCTGTCGACCATGCGCATCGATCCGGTGGGATTTTTGATCAGCCCGCGGATAGCGGCGGCGATCATCAGCTTTCCGATACTGACCACTTTCTTTGATCTGATCGGGATTCTGGGCGGCTGGGTCAGCGGCTGTCTGCTGCTGGGGGTGAATTCCGGGGCCTATTTTCATCGGGTGGTTTCCGCTACCGAAATGTCGGACATCACAGGCGGGCTGACAAAATCGCTGGTCTTCGGCTTTTTAGTGGTGACCATCTGCTGTTTTCAGGGTTTTTTCACCCATATGCGCACCGACAGTTACGGCGCCCGCAGTGTCAGCCTGTCGACCACCTCGGCGGTGGTGATTTCGTGCGTGATGATTTTGATTTCAGATTATGTCGTAACGACATTCATTCTGTAAGGACCTGTTATGGAAAAACAACCCATTATCGAATTTAGAGGCGTAACCAAACGCTTTGACACGCGGACGATTCTGGATAAGGTCGATTTTCAAATCTATGAAGGCGAAGTGACCACCCTGATCGGGTTGAGCGGTACGGGCAAAAGCGTGACCCTCAAACATATTATCGGGTTGCTCAAACCCGATGAGGGCCAGATTTTGTATCGCGGAAAACCCATTGATCAAATGACCAAAAAAGAGTGGAACGATTATATCGGGCAGATCAGTTATATGTTTCAAAACAATGCTCTTTTTGACTCGCTGACCGTCGTGGAAAATGTATGCCTGCCGCTGCGCCAGACAACCAAAATGAAAAAAAAGGAAATTGCTGAAAAGGCCATGGCGGCCATCGAGCAGACCGAATTGACCGAGGTCTACGATAAATATCCGTCGGAGCTGTCCGGCGGGATGCAGAAACGGGCCGCCCTGGCCCGGGCGCTGGTGACCGATCCGTCGCTGGTGCTTTTTGATGAGCCCACCACCGGCCAGGACCCCATCCGCAAAAATGCCATTCTGGGCATGGTAGCGGAATATCAAAGCCGCTATGGCTTTACGGCTCTTTTGATCAGCCATGAGATTCCGGATGTCTATTTTATTTCGAACAGGATATTGGCGCTTTACGGCAAAAAAATCGTATTCCAGGGGCCGCCGGATGAATTTGAAGAGTTTGAGCACCCGTTCCGCGAAGAAATCCTGACCAGCCTGGAGAGCTTGCAGGAAGACATTACCGGCCTGTACTCCAAGCGCCATTTTAAAGTGCGCTATCAAACCGACCTGAGCAAGCGGCAGCCGGATGCCATGTATGCAGTAGCGGCTTTTGCTGTCGATGACCTGGACACCATCATCGAGCATATGGGACACGATGCCGCCCAGGAGATCATCCGGGCCCTGGGCTCTTATATCAATAAACACTTTGGTGCCGTCGGCGGGTTTTCCTCCCGCCAGACCATTAATGAATATGCCACCGTGCTGCCCTACTCGGACCTGGATGAAGCCGAGCGCATTATGGCGGATTTTAAGAGAGATTTTCGAGAACATGGTTTGCCCGATCTGAAGAGCTTGCAGAAGGGTGAAAAACCCGATGCGGATCATTTTGAATTTAGCATTCTGGCCGGGCTGGCCCAGGGCAAACCCCAGATCGAAATAGAGTCGGTTATGGAATTTGCGCGGTTTAATCAAACACCAATTGCACGCTTTCAATGTGAACGTGGAGGTAAGACGCAATGAAAAAGTATACCCAGGAAACAGTTGTTGGTATTTTTGTGGTCGTCGGTCTTTTAGCCATTGCTTACATGACGGTAAATCTCGGCAATGTCGGCTTTTTAGGAGAAAAATCCTATACCCTGATTGCCAAGTTCACTTCGGTGAGCGGCCTGCGGGTGGGAAACCCCGTCAATATGCTGGGTTTGGAGATCGGCCGGGTGGAGTCGTTTAAAATGGACCAGGAAAACCAGGTGGCGGTGGTGACGCTCAAAATCAATAACGGTATCGAAATTTTTGATGATGCCATTGCCTCCATCAAGACCGAGGGTTTGATCGGCGACAAATATATCAGCATTGATGCCGGCGGCGGCGGCGATCTGCTGGCAGACGGTGACACCATCACCGATACCGAATCGCCCACTGATATCATGGACCTGGTCAGCAAGTATGCCTTTGGTGATGTCGGCAGCGGCGAATCAGAAGAGTGATACCGCTTTGTCGACCAAAAGCGGTTTTGCTCCGTCCCTGTTATACGGGTAAGAATATAAAATTTTTAAATAATTGATTAAAGGATATAGGGGGAAATCAGATGAAAAAAACATATATCGGATTGGGTGCTATCCTGCTGGCCATCGCAGTGATGCTACCGTTTGAGGCCCTGGCAGCCGGAGCCAAAGACACAGTCGAAACTCAGATCAACAAGATGCTGACCAAAATGCAAAGCCCCGAATTTAAAGGCTTGGACCGCAGCGCCAAAATAAATGAGATCACCACCGTCATCAATGAGATTTTTGACTGGCAGGAGTTGTCACGGCGCACCCTCGGGCGGGAATGGAAAAAATTTTCACCCGATCAGCAAAAGGAATTTGTGAGTCTTTTTGAAAAGCTTCTGCAGGACATTTACGCTGATCGTATTTTGGCCTATACCAGTGAAAAAATCGAGTTCGGCAAAGAAACAGAGCTCAAGAAGGGACTGGAGGAAGTCGAAAGCTACATTATCACAGCAGACGGCACAAGGGTCCCGCTGTTCTACCGGTTGACCAATAAAAGCGGCCAGTGGCGGGTTTATGATGTCGTCATCGAGGGCGTCAGCATGGTCAAGAATTATCGTGGGCAGTTCCGTGAGATCCTGTCGAAGAAAAAACCCGAAGATCTGCTGCAAACCCTGCGCGAAAAAACACAGGGGTAAGCGGCCGGTTAGACCTGGATGAGCGGTTGTTGATGCTAAAATGTTATAGATGGAGGCAGCGGTTTTTTATCCGTAACTGACGAAAGGAGCATAATCGGTGATGAAACTACTGGCTGCAGCAGTCATGCTGGCTTTTTTTCTGATCGTCGGGGTTTTTAATCCCTCTTTTGCTTCGGACCGCGAGGCTGGGACGTATCTGCTGGCCCAGCAGAGCGAGGAAAAAACGGCTGAAGCCGATGAAGCAGCGGATGAAGATGACGAGTATGATGACGAGTATGACGACGAGTATGATGACGAGTATGACGATGACGTTGTCCAGATAAACGATCCGCTGTACCGACTGAACCGTGAATTTTTCTATTTCAATGATGCCATGTACGAGGCGATTTTACGGCCGCTGGGATTGGGGTACAATGCCGTTATACCCCAAGAAATCCGCCTGTCCGTTAAAAATTTCTTTTACAACCTGCGCTTTCCCATCCGTTTCGTCAATTGCCTGTTGCAGGCCAAAGGCACCAAGGCCATGGAGGAATTTGCCACCTTTTTCCTCAATTCCACCGTCGGTTTTGCCGGCATTCAGACGCCGGCCTCCTACTATGACAGCTTGCCGCCCAGCCCCGAAGACCTGGGGCAGACACTCGCCGTTTGGGGAGTGGGTAACGGGTTTTTCATCATGTATCCTATTTTCGGCCCCTCCAGTTTGCGTGACACTGCCCGGTTCATCGACTCGTTTTTCCTCGATCCGGTCAGTTGGCTGCGCTATCAAAGATTCGGCGGTTACAGCTGGCAGACACGCGTGGCCATTACGGCTTATGATAAATTCAACGAGGTGTCCTTTGATATCGACGATATCGATGCTTTAAAACAGGCCGTCCTGGACCCCTATGTGGCAGTTCGTGATGGATACGTCGCCAGACGCGACAAATTGATTGCCGAGTAATTTGGGTGCGCAAGTCGGCTGCAGGTTGCTCCATGGAGCGACGTACTTTTATACCGCTTTAGAATTGAACTATTGGTGCAAGCCGGCACAGTTTTTTTAATTTTGCGTCGATTAAATTTTAGATATTTCGCGGGGCTTCTGTTTAGCAGAAGCCCCGCTTGCGTTTTATACCGCTTTTCATATCATAAAATAAGTTTCAAATAAAAGGATGGCGGCATAAGCGGTTTCAGCAACAGAGCTTTCAGCAATCGGAATGCTTTTTCGACGACCGCTATATGTCGGCTGCGGGGCAGAGGCAGCCTTGACAAATTGCTTCCGGATACAGAATTTAAATTCTTAAGTGTGGGATGCTCGGGTTCATATTTATACCGTGTACAGCCATACGTTACATACAGCTTGAGGAATAATTAGCGATGCGACAACACGCAAAGAATGACATCGACCTGGAGCGTTCGGTGGAAATCGCCGAGGGTATTTATTGGGTCGGTTACTACGACGAGCAGGCAGGCTTGCACTGCAACCCTTACCTGATTGTCGATAACGATGAGGCCCTGGTCATCGACGGCGGCAGCCGGCCGGATTTTGCCACGGTGATGATGAAAATTCTGCAAACCGGAATTGCCCCCGATCAGATCAAGGCCCTTCTCTACCAGCATTACGACCCGGACCTGTGCGGCAGTATTCCCAATTTTGAAGATATCATCAAAAGAGATGATTTAAAAATCATATCCGATTCGGCCAATTTGATGTTTATCCGCCACTATTCAGTAACGACCCGCTTGCTGCCGATCAGCCGGATTAATTTTCAATATGAATTTTCATCCGGGCGCACCCTGCAGTTTATCAAGACCCCTTACTCGCATTCCGGTGGCAGTTTCGTAACATTTGATTCGGCCAGCGGGATCCTTTTCAGCAGCGATCTATTCGGCAGCCTGGGACGCGAATGGGAGCTGTTTTTAAACTTACAACCGGAGTGCATCGACTGCTTGTATCTCACCGATTGCCCGATGAAAAAAACCGTCTGCCCGATCAATGACATCCTGAATTTTCATAAAACCGTTATGCCGTCTGTAAAGGCTTTAAAGTATGCACTTGAGCAGATTTCAGAAATACCTTTTTCGACAATTGCCCCTCAGCACGGCAGCATTATCAGCGACCAGCAGGTCATACGATACGTGTTCGAGCAGTTGATCAACCTATCGGACGTGGGCATAGACGGGCTCATCGACGATAATTATAGATTTAATTTCAACAAATTCAGGAAGCGGTTGAACTGAGATGAATTTTGACGATCTGCTAAGGGAGCAAATCGAGCAGTTGGATCTGCAAAATCCGGAAAACGGACCTTTGATCAAGCAGGTACTGGAATACTGGGCCTCCATCAAAGATACGGGCATCAACAATCAACTCCTGCAGGAGCTGGTCTTAAAGTATTCAGCCTCCGAAAAGAAGCTCAAACAGCTAAACGAGGAGCTTCTGGACAAACAAAAACGCCTGGACGCCGACCTTGCGGCAGCGGCCGAGATTCAGAAAAGCCTCTTGCCCCATAAAATCGATTCAACCGCCAACCTGTCGATTGCCTGGAAATTTATGCCCTGTGAGCATACCGGCGGGGACATTTTTGATATGTTTCAGCTGGATGACGACCACTGGGCGCTATACATGCTTGATGTCAGCGGTCACGGAGTTCAGGCGGCGATGATCACGGTTTCGGTAGCGCAGTTTTTGCAGCCCAATTCCGGCCATCTTCTCGAGCCAAACTCCGGCGGATCAGCAGCTCTGCTTCAAATTAGAACCCCGGCCGAGGTGCTGACTGCGCTGGATGACGAGTTTCCCTTCGAGCGCTTTAATAATTTTTTTACCATCACCTACATGACCATCAACACACGGACCGGCGAACTGAGATACAGCAATGCCGGCCATCCGCACTCTATTTTGCTGCGCAAGGACGGTCCTCTGGAACACCTGTCAAAGGGCGGCCCGGCAATCGGCATGGGAGATTTTCGCCTGCTCAGCGGTCAGGCGGAACGCTTCGAAGAGGGGTACCTGCAACTCAACCCCGGTGATAAGCTTTTCGTTTATACCGACGGCATTGTTGAATACCAGAAACCCGGGGGCGAATTTTACGGTAGCGAGCACTTGTGTGAAACGCTACAGGCCATGCCGGGTAAATCCATCAACGATATGATCGAACAAGCCATTAAATCTTTATTGAATTTTGGTGACCATACCAAACCGCAGGATGACATCACTATTTTGGGTCTGGAGTTTAGAGGAGTCGATCCAAAAGCCGAAAGATAGGCTCTGTCTACCACCGGTGAAATATTTACAGATGTTCTAGGCGATTTCCTGATTTTGTTGGGTTGATATCATATTCATGTCTATTTTTACGCTTCATTTTACTTGACCTGCCGAAGTATATAATCTAAATATATAAACTTTATGTTAATGAGTATGATTCCGCTCACCTTAAAATGGATCGGTTTATTCACAGTTCAAAATTATTGAAGGTAAAGGAGGAGAATTAGATGAAGAATAAAAAACTTGGGGGTATGCTGGGTGTCCTGCTGGCGGTATTGCTGATGGTTCCCGCAGCCCAGGCCGCGGAATATTCCATCGGCGGTGGTGTCGGCATAGCGCCTGATTACGAGGGCTCCGAGGATTACGAGCTGGTGCCGGTACCGGCCGGTTCGGCTAAATTTGACAACGGCATGTATGTGAAACTGCTGGGGCTGAATTTGCGGGCCAACCTGATTCCCAGCGACTTCTGGCGCCTGGGGCCGGTCTATAACTATCGCCCCGAACGGGACGATGTCGATAACAATCAGGTGGATCGGATGAAAGATGTCAGCGATGCCAATGAGCTCGGTCTTTTTGGTGGTATCGAGTGGCAAGGCTGGTATGTATTTTTAGAATATCTGGCCGATATGGGCAACGCCTATGACGGGTCATACGGCTCGCTCAAAGGCGGCTACAACTGGGTGATCAACCCCGAATGGGTGCTGACCGTCGGTGGTTTCGCCACCTACGCCGACGATGATTACATGAGCACCTACTTTGGTGTCGATGCGGCGGATTCAGCCCGCAGCGGCCTTTCCCAGTACGATGCCGACGGCGGCATGAAGGACGTCGGTCTAGATCTGGGTGTCAACTGGGGTTTTGCGCCAAACTGGGACCTGCGCGGTCTTCTTCAAATCAAACAGCTGGTGGGCGATGCCGATGATGACAGCCCGGTTGTGGATGAAGGCTCTGAAACCCAGTACTTTACCGCTGTGCTGGTGGTGTTTAAATTCTAAAGTTTTGTTAGCTGTATCTAAACCACATGCACCAAGAGGGTAGTCAAGGTTCGAATAATTGACACTCCTGTGTAATCTATGTAAATAAAAAGCGGGGCTTTTTGATCATAAAAGCCCCGCTTTTTAATTGATTGATTTTGCTCGCGCCATCCACGACGTCGCCTGGCGCTCACTGATGCGTTCGATCTCAAATCCGAATTGCGATGAATCGGCTAATATAGCAAAATAATGCTTGCGGGCACGTTCCAATGCCACGGTGATGCTTGAATTTGGTATGCCGATCGTATGAACACCGGGATTGACATAAAATGTGACATATTGGCCGGTTTTTAAGCGGGCGATCACCTGCTCATCAAAAAAGACCTCCATTGAAAAACCCAATCCGAACATACGCCTTTCACGGATAACCGTCACCTCAGCCGTATCGGCAGAAAACCCCTGGGACGGGAAAAATTCCGTTTTGCCGCTGGTGCATGCCACCAGTAAAAACACTAGAATGATCAAATACAGATATCTTTTCATCTTTCTCCTCGAAAAATCCACAATCTGAAATCCGCAATCCGCAATTGAAAAATTCTACTGCCGTGCCCCCGTCTCTTCGAGCCGTTTAATTTCTTGAGCGATTTCAAGGCTGAGCTTGGCCACCAGGCGGCTCTGGGCGGAAACCATTGCGGTGATGGTATCCCCGCCGATGGGCTCGGTCAAGTCTGTTTTTGTCTTGGCGTATACGTTGCGGCCGCTTTTTCCCATAATGGCCCAACGGGCTCGCAGGTCTACATTGCCACCCGGCATGCCATCAAAGCGTGTAATTTCCAAAACGATCTGGTATTCAATGGGGAGTGTCATCTTCCAGGGAAACTTAAGGATGGATCCGGTGGAAAGCAAGGTGGTTAAGTTATCCGCCAGCACATTGGTGATATTTTCCTGCAGCGGTGCTGCCCAGCGGTCCAGATCGGCGACCCGGATTTCATTTTGACTGGTGCGGATGACGATCTGAGGGCGGTCCAGCACCTGTGACAGCCTTACAGGACCGATACCGAGGCTGATATTTTCGTCTAAATTCATCACCGGCTGCGGTCGGTTGACGTTTTCAGCGCTGTAGAGGGAGTTAAGGATATAAAACCGGGTGGCAGGCGTCGGGCTGGGGCCGCCCAGGCAGCCGTTTAATACCAGGGCAAGGGTCAGCAAAGCAATACTTATAGATCTATAATATTTTAGATGCATCAGTTTCCTCCCGTTCCGATAGCGCGCCCGCGAAGGACTGCATCCGGGTGCTGTTCGATGAAGTCAGCCAATACCCGCACTGAGCGAGAGGCCGCTGATATTTCCCTGAGCGCATCGGAGACTTCCTGACGCAGCTGGGTGCCTTCTTGTGCTAAGTTTTCAATGCTTGCAAGGGTTTTACTGGCATCATCCAGGGCGGCTTCGGCCGATTCTGCTGCGTCTTTGATGTCGGTTGCCATGAGTTCGCGAGCATCGCCGATGCCGGCTCTGACGTCGACCAGTGTTTGATCCAGACTGGAGGCCAGAGGCTCCACCTTGCTGTCCAGACTGCGGGCCAGCGTTTTCACGGCCTCCAGGGTTTCATTTAATTCACCGATGCTGGCATGCAGCTCTGGAGAGCTCGCCAGCTTGGCGATACCGTCCATGGCGCGTTTGAAATCTTCTGCCATATCCTTGAAATTAATTGCACCCAGTGCCTGCTCTAAGTCCTGCAGGGTTGTCGAAATCGTTGGAATTTCCTGCCAGTCACGGACATCATCACCTATCTGGGCATTTTCAACGCCAAACAATTTGGCCGCTGTATCCGGGTAAAAATCCATGTTGATCGCCAGCTGGCCGGTGACCAGACTTGTCAGCTGCAGCTGAGCCCTGAGCCCCTGTTTAACCAAAGCCCTATGCATCTCTTTATCGTCGGTGATAACCCGGTCACCGACGTCTCTGAATCGCTCAGGGTCGGTCTCAAAAATGACCGGAATATTCACAGAAAGTTTAGTAGTGTCAAAATTGACAATAATATCGGTAACCTGACCGACCTGCACCCCCCTGAACACGACCGGTGAGCCCACATTCAGCCCTCTGACCGACCCGGGGAAAAACGCCACCCACTGGTCGGTGGCTCTAAAAAACCTGCCGGAGCCAAAGAGCACAATGGCCGCTACAGTTAACACCACAGCCCCCACGACAAAGGCCCCAATCAATGTTTTGTTTGCTGGTTTGCTCATGTCAATATACCTCTACAGCTTTTATGATTCTTTTCCCCGCGTCAAAAACCGGCGCAGCTCGGGATCCTTGGTTTCCGCGAGCAATTTTTTGGGATCGCCGGCCGCGGTCATGGTTTTTTTGTCCGGATCCAGATATACGGAGTTGTTGCCGATGGCAAAAATGCTGGCCAGCTCATGGGTAACCACGATGATGGTGGCGCCCAGACTGTCCCGTAGCTCGAGAATCAGATCATCCAGCAAACTGGCGCTGATCGGATCCAGGCCGGCGGAAGGCTCGTCAAAGAAAAGTACCTCCGGGTCCAGCGCCATGGCCCGCGCCAGGCCGGCGCGCTTGCGCATCCCGCCACTGATTTCCGACGGATAATAGTCCTCAAAACCGGCCAGACCGACCAGAGCCAGCTTTAGGGATGCGATTTCACGCATCTGTTTGGGGCTCAAACCGGTATATTCGCCCAGTGGCAGGGTGATGTTTTCAGCCAGGGTCATCGAGCTCCACAGAGCGCCGCTTTGATACAGGATGCCTATGTTTTGCATAATTTGATCGCGCTGTTCCGGGTCAGTATCCCAGAAGCTGGTATTTCCGTATAAAACCTTGCCCTTGGCCGGTGACTTCAATCCCACCATATGGCGCATCAGGGTGCTCTTGCCGCAGCCGCTGCCGCCCATGATGATAAAGACATCCCCGCGATTAACGGTAAACGTCAGATCCTGCTGCACCACAAAACTACCGTAGGCCATCGTTAAGTCTTTAACGACGATGTGGGGCTCTTTTTTCAGTTGGTTATCAGGCATCATTTCATTTTATAGATTTTGGGGCTCAAAAAATTTATAGATGTCAGGTGTCGGGTGTCAGGTTCCAGGGTTGATTAAAGGGCTGACACCTGAAACCGTATTACACCAAACACCAAACACCAAACACCAAACACTAAACACTAAACACAAAACACTAGATACCCAGCAGATTACATACCACGGTTATCACAGCGGTGGCCAAGACAATGGCCACGATGCTGGTGACCACAGCCGAGGTGGTGGCCTGCCCGACAGCCGAGGCACTGCGGCCGCATTGAATCCCCCGCAGGCAGCCGGCCAGGGCGACCAGAACGCCAAAAACCAGCGCGTGCACGATGCCGATGAAAAAATGATACAGGTTCATGGCATTGATGGTTTGGTTGATGTACTGTTTGACGGTGATATCCAGCATGCCGACGCCGACGATGAATCCGCCCAAAATACCCATCAGATCCGCATAAACTACCAAAAGCGGCATCATCAGGATCAAGGCCAGCATGCGGGGCAGCACCAGAAATTCCATCGGAGAGATGCCCAGGGTCTGGAGGGCATCGATTTCTTCGTTGACCTGCATGGTACCGATCTGGGCGGCAAAGGCGGCTCCGGTGCGACCCGCCATGATAACGCCCACCATGACGGCTCCCATAACGCGTGTCATGGCAATGGCCACCAGATCGGCCACGAAAATCTGGGCGCCGAACATCATCAGCTGAACCGCACCGATAAACGCAAATATCAAACCCACCAGAACGCTGATCAATGAAACGATGGGCAGCGCCTGCACGCCGCATTGCTGGATCGTCAGCATTAGTTCAGAGCGTTGGAAACGGGCTTTGCCCACAAAAAACTTTAATAGCGCCAGAAAAGCTTCACCGATAAAGCCGAGCGTATCGACGGATGCCTGGCCGGCTGCGATGGTGGATGCGCCAATTCGATCTAACAGAGGCTCGCGTACGGCCTCTTTACGCGCGCCCTTTCTTTCCGGAACCGCAAAGGCCAGCTTGAGCAATTTTTGAATGCCTTCGGAGAGTCCCTCCTGGTTGACGGCGATGTTTTTAGCTGAACTATCGGTGATGATTTTGGTGAGAAACGACAGCAAACCGCTGTCCCAGTCTGAGAGCGCCGCCGTATCAAATGCAATTTGCTTGATCGCAGCATCCGATTCAACCTGCCGGCCGATCTCTTTTACAGACGGCAGCTGTTGATCGATGGTCCAGCTGCCCTTCAGCCTCACCCGCAGCGTATCCTCCGCCGGCTTCTCAAAACTCAGCTCACACGGTTCTGCTATGTTTTCTTTTGCAAGTTGCATAGTCTATGTAATTGAGTTAAGCAATCTCGCCAAATGTTCCTGTGCTGCGAAGATGTAATGTCATTTTTGGGGTTGCTACAATTTAAAAATCGATCTAATTGTAATTTCTATTTTGCTGGCTATTACCGGTAAATCTTTAATAATAATGACTGAACGGGTTTATAAGTGTTTGGATCTTGGCCGTGAGCGAGGCGGGAGGAAGAAAAATATCGCAGCGTACTCATAGTACGTGAGAATGTTTTGATGACGACCAACAAGGCTCACGGTTAAGAGATAAATGCTTATAAACCCGTTTAGCGGGCAGCCTTTTGCATCGTGTCTAAGTACTGATCCAACTCCTCAATGCTGGCAAACACCTTCAGGGTCGGCAGGGCGTTCAAAATATCAAAAACCTTTCTGATTTGCGGCTGCAAATGGGCAAACATGATCTTGCCGTTATTCTTTTCAAGCGCCTTTTTGGTTTTTAATAAAACCCGTACGCCCATGCTGTTGATATAATCCAAAAATTCCAGATCGAAGATAATCACATCCGGCATTTCTTTTAAGACGGCATCGACGGTTGTCTCCAAAATTTTATATGTGTTTCCATCGAGGGATCCAATTGGAGATACGGTGTAAACGCCTGGCCGGGTTTCGCCGGAATTGACTTTAAGCGCCATGGAGACTCCTTTCATTGGAGTGTTGGAGAAATGGAGTGCTGAAGTGTTGGTCTGCCAGGCCGAATCAAGCGCCGATTGTATCAACTATCAATACTCCAATACTCCAGCACTCCATTACTCCCGTACGTATTAGACTTAGATTAAATTAAACCCTGGTGCAAATTATACAATTCAACTATTTATCTCAGCCCCCCTGAACCACCTCTTAAACAGCGCTTTCAACGAGAGCTGTTCCATGAACGACACTTCTTCGGGCTCCCTTACAGGTTTGTCCGCCGGCCACCACTGCACGGGATCGAACGAAATAGACAGGCTGGCGGCCAGCGCCGGCATCAATTTTTCTTCGATCAAAACGTTGGCGCGCTCGTCCATTTTACTCAAGTGCACACTGACTTCTTCGACATACCATTCCGGAATTTTCTCCAGAGAATCTAAAGAGACCTTAACGACTCTTTGCATATCTTTTCCCAGATAAGGCTTCAATGATGCCTCATTGAGGCTGTCGAAGCGCTTTTTTAAAGTCTCCTTGAGATCTTTGTCATCGTTGGTATCCACGATAAATGTCAGGGTATAGGTTCCGCCGCCATACGGACGCTGAAATGAGGAAATTTTGATCACACCCTCCTGATCGGTATAATTTTGTCCGTCTTCAACTTTGAAGCTAACGTAAGCAATCATTTTTTCATGGGCCTTAATTGCCAGGTAGCTCTTTTTAGGATCAAATTCCCGGGTCATTGGTCGTTTCCCATACGCTGTATTGAAAAATTTTTAGTTTTTAAAGGGTCTTATACTGTACTTAGCAGACATATGACAGGGTTTCAACAGGCTGGACAAAAAAAGACCAGTAAACTGTTTTAAATGTCCCGATGATTGATGCCCAACCGTGATTTACGGGATCGTGCAGGCACCGAATACGACGAACCCCACGTCATCACCGGATGCGGTCAGGACCATTTTGCCTGTATCTTCAGCAATAGCCGCGCTCCATCCGACACCATCCCTGACATCTTCGACCCCGTCTTCAGCGCCTTGAATGATGACCTTGTTATCAACTTTCTCAAAGCGCTCAATATCGGTCACACGCTTGCTTCCATCCGCATGTGTGCTGCTGATTTTTTTGTCTTTGAAACTTATATAAAAGAAGTAAGGTATACCGACCTCTTCAGCGGTGACTTGCTGGCATTTACCTCCGGGTTGACATTCAACAATGTCCATAACCGAACAGATCAATTCTTTGGAACCGTCAAAATTTCCCGCCACAACTGAGACGGGTACTACCCAGATTGTTATGATGAATAAAATGCAAATGTTGGTTTTTTTCATCGTCATCTCCTTGAATGCGTATTTCGCCCTGCATTTTAGGTTATCTATGTTTATGGGCCGCGGTCTCACTTTAAATAAGTTCTTAAATACCTATTTCACGGTATAGCCACGACCGGTCATGCAGGCCGAGAAGGCCCGGTTGAATTCATTGCGAGCGCGATTGTAGTTATTTGCCTGTTCGCGTTCCCATTGCTCTCGTGCGCGATCTTCCTGTTGTCTTTGATTTTCTCTGCGCATACCACCGATCAGGGCACCGCCACCGCCACCAATGAGAGCGCCTCTGCCGGCACCACTGCGTCCACCGGCAATACCACCGATGATGGCGCCGCCTGCAGCGCCGGCGACAGCACCGCGTCCTGCCCCGCCGCGCGGAGCTTCTCTTTGAGGTGGTGCTGAAGTCGCCGTGGGCGTTCGCATGGGATCAAAGCCGGTCTGGTCCCGGGCCCATCGGATACATTGAAATTCATCTTTTTCCATCTGTTCCTGGCTCTGGCCCTGGGCAGGGTATACGATCGGATCCTGCGACCAACCCGGGACGGCAAACAGGATTGAAAGAAGTAGGAGGGCAGTTAAAATGATCACCTTTTTCATGATATCGCTCCTTTCAGGTTGAGCTATTCTCAGTTCTCTTGATTCTCAACTGATTGCGTCAGAAAAGTACTAAAAGCGGTGCTTTGCTAAACATGTTTTAAAAGGATTTTAGGGCATAAACGCAGCGGTGCGCTGCGATAGGAATTTTGATATAACGAAACCTAAACATTATTTAGGTTTTTACAAGAAGTTGTAAAACGGATACGACACTCAACAAGGAAGAATAAGCGAATTTGATGCTTGCACAGATGAATACAGGTCTAGAAATGCATTCCAGGTTTGGCAATTGCTCAAGCCGCTAATGCCAGCGGATGGATGCACCTCTATCACTCGGTTTTGTTGATTCATCTGATTTGTCTTCAGAGGTGCGCTTCCCTTAACGATATTACCAATCCGGCCAGCGCCATTGCTGACGTTCTTTTGCGGTTGCCGGCGTGACCACAGCCTCAGGTTCGAGCAGATCCCCCCAGTTGGTTCGCTGTCGCATGGATTCAATATTTTTTTCAGCCACAAACTTTTGACCCTCACGGATCTGCCAGCCGCCGCCCATGGCTTTATACATTCCAATCAGATTTAAAATGACGTCACCACGGGTGGCCGTCCAGATATCCTGCTGGTCGGTTAAAAAACGCTGCGTGTCCAGCACGCGCTGATAGTCGACCAACCCCTCTTTGTATTGCAGCAGTGAAAGGTCTACCGAGCGCTGGGAGGCCTGGACGCTGCCCAGCAAAAACCCGGCCTCCTCCTGCTTGCGCAGGAAACCCACCAGCGAATCTTCCACTTCCTGCTGGGCTTTGATGACGGTGTCTTCGTAGTTGACGATCAACTGCTGCAAAATGGCATCCTCGATGCGGACCCGATTGTTGATGCGGCCGTAATTAAACAGGTTCCAGCGGAAACTCGGGCCACCGAAGAACTCGAAGCTGTCGGATTCAAACAGGTCGCTGAAACCGCTGCCGTTTCGGCCGCCGGATTGGGTATTTCGGGAGCTGCTGCTGAGCAGACCGAAGGAGCCGAACAATTCAAAGGCCGGAAACAGTTCGGCTTTGGATACACCGATCAGCGGGGTCTGGGTGGCGATTTGATATTCAGCCAGCTGGATATCGGGCCGCCGCCGCAACAATTCCGCCGGAACGTCCACCACTATCTGTGAAGGAGCTCTGGGGATTTGCCCGGGACCTCTGAGCATGTGATCGATTTCACCCGGTAATTTGCCCAGCAGGGTGGCCAGGGCGTTTTTGGCCTGACGGATGCCGGCTTCAAATCGCGGGATAAAGGCTTCGGTGTTTCTCAACAGGGATTTGGCCTGAACCACATCCAGCTCGGTAACCGCCCCGGCCTTGAAGCGGATCTCGGCGATTTCCAGTGAGCGCTGCTGGATCTTAACATTTTCTCTGGCGATTTCGAGGCGTTCCTCAAAAGTGCGCAACAACACATATGTGCGGGCTACCTCGGCGGTTAACGAGACCAGAATGTCATCATAATCGGCAATGGATGATTCCAGATCGGCCACACCGGATTCGATTGCCCGCCGGAATTTCCCCCAGACATCCAGCTCCCAGGTCACATCGAAGCCGGCATTATATTGCCAGAATGAATCATCAACGTTTAAACTGTTGGGTGAATTTTTGCTGAGGCGATTGTATTCAGCACCGCCGCGTCCCTGCTGCTGCTGGGGATAGACATTGCCGATCAGCACACCCAGTTGGGCGCGGGTTTGAAAAATTCGAAGGCCGGCGATTTGAAGCGGCAAATTCTGCTGGTAGGCGGTTTCGACCAGACTATTCAGGACCGGGTCATTAAAAACTGACCACCAGTCCCGGTAATCGGCGGGTTCGGTCTTTATCTCCGGGTCGCGGGATTCGATCCACTCGGACTGGACCGGTGCTTCCGGTTTGACGAAATCCGGCCCCACCATGGTGCAGCCGCTCAGCCACACAGCAGCAAGTATCCCGAATGCCGCCAATTTTAATGTTGTCGCACGCCTTCTGGGGAACCCTTTTTTATTCAATAAATACAGTAGCATAAAAATAACCTCTTAACGATGAATAGGCGGTCTTTAGTCGAGTTGACTTGGCTATCTGATGCTTTTCGATAAGCTGAAATATAAAGCACGAATAGCGGTTATTGGCAACCCCAAAATGGGTAACAGGCTTGTTTGCAACTTGGGAATAAATATCGGCTGCTCGCCCCGAACGAATCGCTGGTGGCAAGAATGCGAGCGGGATTTTTTTAAGACGGCACCTTTACCCGGAAAAACAGTGAATAGATTACCGGTGCCACCGCCAGGGTGAGCACGGTGCCGGCTGCCAGCCCGAAAGCAAGGATAATGGCCAACGAATAAAACAGCGCATCCCGGGATATGATCAGGGGCATCACACCCAGGATGGTGGTAATGGTGGTCATGACAATCGGGCGGAAGCGCGATACGGCCGCCATGATCACGGCATCGTATGCTTCGCGGCCTGCGGCTCTCTCGGCATCAATTTTGTCGATCAGCACGATGCCGTTGTTGATAATCACCCCGGCCAGGCTGAGCAGCCCGAGCATGCCGAAAAAATCAAAGGGCGCCCGCATGAGATGCAGTCCGATAAAGCCGCCCACAAACGCCAGCGGGATGGTAATAAATATGATCAGCGGCCGCCGAATCGAATTAAACTGCCACACCAGCAGGACGACGATGCCAAAGAAACAATGGGGCATCCAGCGGGTGAGTTTTCCCATGACTTCGGCCTGCGATTCTAACTCGCCACCAACCTCCCACCAGCTGTCATCGTTTAATTCCAACTCCTCGATAAAGGGTTTGGCGGCCTCCAGCAACTCGGGTGCTTTGAGATATTCGTGCTTGGCCTCGATGGTCACGCAGCGCTCCTGGTTGCGACGCGAGATGCGGCTAAAATCCCATTGACCGCGAATATCGGCAATCTGGGTCAGCGGTACGCTCGTGCCGTCACGGGGTGAGCGCACCATCACATTCCAGAGGTCACTGAGGACTTTGCGTTCGGCCGCCTCCGAGCGGGCGATCACCGGAATAGCGACATCCAGCTCACGGTAATCGGTTACTTGTATCCCGTCCATGTGGGATTGCAGAGACAGGGCGGTTTCTTCGGAGGTCACACCGGCGCGGCGGGCCCGGGCCTGGTCCACAACGACGTGGGCCTTGAGGACTTTGTTTTCCCAGGTATTGCGCACATCCAGCGTGCCCGGCATGGCTTTTAAGCGGGCGGTAAGCTGGTTGCCTTTCTCAAAAATATAGGCCGGATCCTGACCAAATATGCGAATTTCCAGAAAGCCGGGTTCCTCCGAGCCCATCCACATCTCCTTCACCCGGCCATTGGCTTCGGGGATATAATCAATAAAATACTGCCGCACCCGCTCGACCAACTCCGGAACCGGATCGGGAGACTCGGTGTTGACGATCACAAAGGCGACATGCGGATCGGGGTCCAGAGGTGAGAGGACCAAAAAAAAGCGGGGCCCTCCGGTGCCCACATAGGCGATGGTGCTGGTGATCTCCGGGTTTTTTTCTTTATCGGATAGCCAGCCGGTCAGTTGCTGAACCACGCCATCGGTGCTCTGGATGCGGTAGCCGGCCGGCAGGTCGACGTAAACCAGAAACTGGTTGCGCACACTGGGCCCAAAAAATTCGCGCACCAGCAACGAAGCCAGGAATCCGCCGAAAACAATGACACCGGCAGCAGCTGCGATTACGATAAACCGCAGGTGCAGCATTTTTTTCAAGATCCCAAGATAAATTTGATAAAAGCGCCCCGAGTAAGCTGCCATTTCGTCTTCTTTACCCGGCGCTTCTGCAGATTCGGAAGCCGCTGGCGCATTCTTGGGCGCTTTGACTTTCATAAACCAGAAGCACATGGCCGGTGTCATGTACATGGACAGAAACCAGGAGGATAACAGCAGCAGGATGACCACCATCGGCAAGGAAAAGGCATATTCACCGGTCTGGCCGTCGATCAATAACATGGGCAAAAATGCAAAAATGGTGGTCAGCGAAGAGGTCAGCAGCGGAATGGCCAGTGTCTTTCCGGTGGCCCGACAGGCCGCGTTTCTTTCTTCGCCGCGCTCGAGCCGCGAGCGGATGTCCTCGGCGATGACGATGCCGTTGTCCACCAGCATCCCCAGGGCAATGATCGATGATGCAATCGACACGCGCTCGAGCTCGATGCCGAAAAAGCGCATTGTGATCAGCCCCAGCAGCATGGTCATGGGCACAAAGGAACCCACGATCAGCCCGGTGCGCACCCCTAAAAACAGCATCACGACCACCAGAACGATCACCAGAGTCTGGTAGACGTTGCTGAGCCCGCCGGCCACAGCGGTTTCAACCAGATCCGGCTGGAAGGTGGCATACTCCAATGCATAGCCGATCGGAAGTTCAGATTCCAGGTAATCGAGCTTGCGGGTCAAACGCTGACCGAAATCCACCGCGTTGACCCCCGGTGTGATCGACACGCTGATGACGATGGTGCGTTGTCCGTTGAAATAGACCATGTCCCTGGGCGGATCTTCGTAGCCGCGATAAACCGTCACAATGTCTTTGAGTTGTATGGTCTGCTGCGTGTCCGGAATGGTGATTTCTACACTTTCGATGTCTTCGATGCTGCGGAAATTGCCGGTGGGCTCGACAATGACATCCTGCTGGGCGGCATCGAAGGACCCGCCCGGCAGGACCACGTTTTGCCGGACCAGGGTGTTGATGACCTCTTCACCGCTGATGCCGAACTGCGCCAATCGGGTTGTCGAAAAATCCAGAAAAACCTGCTCCTGGTGGACGCCGAAGAGATCGATTCTACGAACGCCTCTGATTTCATACAGCCGGTCACGGATATCCCGGGCCACAACGCGCATTTCGGCCATCGAAAACCCATCTGAGACCAGGGCGATGTCGGCAACCGATACCAGCCCGAACTCGTCATTGACAAAGGGGCCGATGGTCCCTTCGGGCAGGTGCGGTTTGATATCACTCATCTTGTTGCGAACTCGCTGCCAGACGAAGTCAAGATCTTCAACTTCGTCGCGGGTTTCCGCATGCAGGATAACCCGGCCGTGTTTTGAATCCGACCACATGTCATCGATTTCCGGCAGGGTGCGCATCTGGGCTTCGAGCTTTCGGGTGACCAACTCTTCGATATCGGCCGGTTTCATGCCCGGGAAAAAGGCGGTGACCACGATTTCGCGGATGACAATAGCCGGATCTTCCAGGCGCGGGAAGGTGAAAAACTGACCCAGACCGCCAACGATGATGGTAAAAATGATCACCATGGTCAGCCGTTGCGTGCCTAAAGAAAAGTTGGTGATGGCGGACATATTCGTGTTCCTTCGTTCTTTATTCGATTAATATTCCAGATCGCTTTAAAATGCGTTAGTGATGTCACGCAGCGATTTGGAGTGCCGGAGTAATGGAGTATTGGAGAGATGGCCCAATGCTTATCAGGTACTTGATACCCGTTGCACATAACCCGCAATAGGTACCATTTTTTCTCTCTTATCTACGATGAACCTGAGTGAAAGCGATATCTCACGCCCGCTTCGCTCGAGTCCACAGAGGGCTCAGAGGTTTTTAGCTAAAAGGTATTGTTCTCTGTGACCTCTGCGGGCTCTGTGTGAGGTTATACTTCAACGGCAACTCGCATCAGCTTAAACTATTCAGCCGTTTTAAGCTCAAAATCTTCTTTCTTGACTTGCTGTTCCATTAACTTGACCTTCTGCCCGTCTTCCAGAAAACTGACGCCGGCCACGGCGATGATGTCGCCGGCCTTTACGCCTTCGGTGATGACGGCATCATTGCCGCGAACGCTGGCGCCGATGATCGGCGATTTCTTGACGGTTGATGTCTGGGGGTCGTAAATAAAAACGTCGCCTTTGAGGGTGCCCCCCCGCTGTGCAATTGCCGATAGCGGTACCAGATAGGCGGCTTTCTGATCATCACCGGAAAGCGTCAGGGTCACGCGGGCGGTCATTCCCGGGCGAATGCGTTGATCCGGGTCTTCGATGGTGAGTTTGATGGGAAACGCATTGGCGGTGCCGGCCACCTTGCTGATTTCAGTCACACGGCCGTGATAGGTACGGTCGGCGATGACGGAAAACTGGATGTCCCCCTTCTGGTCCATCCGGATATCATCGATAACATCTTCGGGTATGCTGACGGCCGCTTCCATACCCGTATTTTCAAAGACATCAAACAATTTCTGTCCGCGGCGGACTTCAAAAAAAGGCTCGACATCGCGGGTGGCAATCACCCCGTCAAAGGGTGCCCGCAGGACGGTTTTCTCCAGGTCGCGTTGCGCTAATTTGAGCTGTGATTTAGTGAATTGAACCTGTTTGCGAGCGCCGTCTACAGCGGCTTGAGCGTTATCCAGGGCGGCTTGACTGACGGCACCCGGGTCCTGTTTGTTGATGCGCTGGAAGCGGTCCAGGTCATTGCGCTTATCGGCCAGCTGGACTTTGGCGCGCCCCAGTTCGGCTTCGGCGGCCCGGACATTGAGGTTGTAGGTGCGCTTATCGAGAACGGCCAGCACCTGGCCCTTGGTGATGCGGTCGCCCACATCGACGCGCACTTCGCGGACGTTGCCCGAAACCTCAAAGCTGATGCTGGAGCGGTCGGCCGCTTCAACGACACCGGAAAATGTCCGCAAACGGCCGGCTGCCTGCTCGGAAACTGTGATTGACTTAATGGCGCGGATGCGCTCTGGCAGCGGCGGCGGCTCCTGACGGCAGGCGCAAATGGTCAACAGAAATGACAGCCCAGACAGCGTCAGCCCAAAAGGTTTGGTGGATAAATATCGCATATGATTTTATCTCCCCCTACGGAATTGTTTCGAAAGCATTAACTTAAAATTTTTCTGATCGCTCTGTCAAGGGATCTTAGACAGATTGAAATTCAAATATTTGCAATTAAATTGTAGGGATGCTAAAAACGAGGCATCACGCTCATTCACGAATCACCTGACCGCGGGAAACAAAAGAAATGCCCTGGCCGGAACGGGTGCCGATCATGACCCCTTCTATCAGAGGCGGATTGACCTTTTCTGTGGATTGCCATTTCACCAGAAAATTTGCGCCCGAGCCCCCGGTGGTGTCTCCTTCAGGCAGAATATAACGGGTGGATGCCATGGCTTCTAACTCAGTCGGTTGATCCAGATACTCTTTGACGAGCTTGCCTGCGGAGTCAAAATATTTGACCGACATCAGCTTTATGGGATGTTTGGGATCGGTGTTACGAATGCTGAGCGTGGCGGCCAGGCTAAATGGGCGACCTTTCAGGCCGCTGTAAATATGGGAATAGATGGGCACGTAAACGGTTTGTCCGGCCGATAATGCGATGTGGGAATCTGCCCTGGCGCTGGTGGCCGGTACGGCCAACAGAATAAGCACACCCAGGATAACGCCTAAATTTAGCAGAATTCGGGTGATTTTCATTTTTTATCTCCTAAGTTTTTTCTTTTGTTTGACCTTGCAGTTTTTCATAAGCCGCCTCGGCCAATCCGGCGCCGGCTTCGTCAAAAAAAATTATAGGCCTGCACA
Organism: Desulfobacterales bacterium; assembly: GCA_050122795.1. Lineage (GTDB taxonomy): Bacteria > Desulfobacterota > Desulfobacteria > Desulfobacterales > JAHEIW01 > JAHEIW01. Next base: position 1,726 of record JASFIG010000010.1, on the reverse strand, counting down.
CCGGCTTCTTGTAATGCTTTGACCTCGTCGTCAAAACGGGCGCTGGCTGCAATAAGACCTTTGAATCCCGCCTGGGTCATGAGTTTGGCTGCCTGCATATTGGCTGTAAATTTCGGCATGGCCAGCACGGCCAAACGGATCTTACCCTCTTGATCATTTTCACTTGGCCGAGCCGATTTTTCCCAGAAATCGAGATCCGTGGGATCGTCCAGCACAACATTTCGGCCTGCCTCCTGATGGTATCTTACGGTGCCCGGGTCCGAATCGCAGCCAATGATCACGTCACCGTAATGCTCCCTCAAAAAATCATAAGCTCCGGTACCCACACGGCCCATGCCGAAGATGGCAATCTCCGCATCACCCGGATCGATGGGCTGATCATCCGGACGGCGCGTTTTGGTTTCATAAGGCTTTAGGCGTCTGGCGAAGCGGCTATAAATATCATGGGCCGCTGCATTCAGCGGTGATGCCAGCACAAATGTCATGGAGAGGGCAATGGCGATGATCACCAACCATTCGCTGCTGATCCAGCCGCTGGTTTCACCAATGTAGGCAACAATCAAACCGAATTCGCTGTAGTTTGCCAGGCTAAAGGATCCCAGCAGGGCTGTGCGGGCTCTGAGTTTAAAACGGGTCAGCAGCAAGAAGAAGAGTCCGACTTTGAAAGGTGTCAGCATTACGAACAGGGTGGCAATGCCGAGGGCTTCCATATCGGGCAACCCTTTTAGTCCGATGCTGAGAAAGAACCCCACCAGAAACAATTCCTTGAAGCCGAAAAGGGCGTTGGCCATCTCCGAAGCCTTGGGATGGCCGGCCACCAGATAACCCACCAGCGGGGGCAGGCCGATCTGGCGGGCAGCAAAACCCAGGACAAAAGCAAGAATGAGCGCGATTGAATCCATACTTCTTTCGAAAAATTATTCAACCGATTACTTTGTTAAGCGTAAAGATATAAATTGCATTGGAAATAGCAAGTATAAAATAAAATCACTTGAATTTGGGCCTTTATAATCCTTGAAAAAAAAATTGAGCATGTATAGGTTAAACGCCATATATTCAAATCTCCATCGCAGCATGTCAGGTGTTCAATTGGTGTGATTAAATAATATCGTAACACCGATCCCTGGTAGCAGGAAGATAAGCCATGCATCATTTGCGCGCCATTCTCATTTTGATGAGTATTCTGGGCTTTGTCATATATCCCACCGATATGATGGCCATTGAATCCGACCTGGTAATTGCTACCAAATGGTCCGGTGATTTCGACGGAATGGCGGACAGGCATTTGATCCGGGCCCTTGTACCACCCAGCAAAACATTTTACTTTCTGGATGGCGCTGTCCAGCGGGGCCTGACCTACGAGCTTCTTAAAGAATTTGAGACCTATTTGAATGCAGAGCTGAAGCGCAAAGCCCTTAAAATCAAACTTGTCGTTATTCCCACGCGACGAGACCGGCTGCTGCCGGCGCTGGCGGACGGGCTCGGCGACATTGCCGCCGGGAATCTGACCATCACGCCTGCCCGGCAAAAAATAGCTGATTTTTCTGCTCCCCATCTGACCGGTGTTGATGAAATCATTATCACCGGGTCTGCGGCACCACCGATCAAATCCATCGAAGATCTATCCGGAAAAGAAATTCACGTTAGAAAATCCAGCAGCTATTATGAAAGCCTCATACATCTTAACGATCGTTTTAAGAAATCCGGCCAAGCGCCCATTAAAATT
>JASFIG010000009.1:0-29719 GCA_050122795.1 Desulfobacterales bacterium | reverse complement strand
TTGCATGGAGGCTGCCGCCAGCATGCCCAGAGCCAAAACGCACATGGCAATGAGCAATTCGATCAAAGAAAACCCATTATCGTTTTCTACAGTTGCCAGCCTTTTTGTAATTGCCATTTTTGGTTTGCCTTTATTGGACATTGATATAGCCCAAGCGGTTGATGGAGATTTGCCGATTCCTGACGGTGTTGGCCACCGGTATGATTTCAGGTGAAATCAGATCGGGAGGAATACCGCGGCCGTTGAATCGCATTTTATCATTGTTTAATGGAAAACTGAGACTGCCGGTGTCGATTTGCACACCTGGCGGCATTTCCCGGTTCAGGATCTGCTGTTCGCCGCTATCCTGGTTCCAATTGGGCGGGCCCCCGACGCCATCACCGGTATCAATGAACATGGAGTAACTATTGGTGCCGAATGTCACCACGACAAAAGCATTCTCGCGTATGGCCCGAATTTTAGCCAGTTCGAGATCTGCTGTCAGATTCACAACAGCGCCTTCTAATCGGCGTGCCCGGTTCCATTTGAGATAAGGCGGCATGGTTAGCGCTGCAATGACGGCTACAATGGCAATGGTAGTGGCCAGTTCTATAGCAGTAAGCCCTGAATTTCTTCTGTTCATCTTGAATTCCTCCAGCGGCAATCAGTTACAAAATGTGTGCCACCTTTTCGATTTTGTGTGCGCCTCTGGCTGAATTTCAGCAGCGCGCTGATCATGCTCAGAAGGCAACGTGCGCACCCGCCATGCGGAACGGAGAAACCGGTCAAGTAGGGCTTGCGACCGTCAGCGCCGCTAGCGCCAGTTGAGCCGGAAAAGCTGTAGGGATCGGTCGTGCAAATTATATAATAATGTATTTTCAACTGCTTATAGGATTAATGTTCCTTGATGAACCTCGCGGTGCAAATCCCGGCATTAAAAATGGCGCCCGGAAATTTTAAACCCATTGGGGGTTGCGCCTCTGGGTCTTTAGCTCCACAGGAGCGTTGATGAATAGCGCTCTGGAAAACAGATAATCTCGGGACAGACGATTTCATCCGGCGGATTGGGGCGGACTGACGACCGTCGAATTTGGAATGACCATTTTGAAATTCAATTTGCACTGATGCAATTCACTCCAGCGCCTGCATACAACCATTGCGCTGATTTTTAAAAAAAACGAAACCCATCCAAAACGGATGGGTTTGATTTAAAACATGAAGGCGCTACAGGTTGCGCCATCGATTGGGCGCCTTTGACAGGCATCTGCTTTCACCTGCTGCCGGCAGTATTTTCGGCGCAAAATTGGCCGAATGCAGCGGGCTTTCGGGTCTGATTGAAAGGCACGCCATTCTATTATGTTGGCTTTGCACTTCGCTCGATGCGATGCAGTCTGCTCCGTCCGATTCGAAAGAGCGTTAATACAGCAGTTCGCGCCACCACAGATAAAAAAAGTTATGCTTTGGATACAGCGGATCGACCTCGATGATGCCGGCGCCGATCGATTGACTGGCAGCATCCGGATTGGTGCTCCCCAGGGATATAAACAGCTTCTGACCCGCTGAGGTAATAACGACGACCGGCTTGGACGGAATACCGCCGCCCAAGAGCAGGCTGCGGGTGAGGTCCAAATCGCCATCCTCGTCGAGATCCGTAAATTTAATCACAGCCTCGCCGGTTAAATAGTTGAGCGCGTAAATTTTGGCATTACCGCCGGGCACGCAGGGATCGCTGTTGGGCGTAAATGTGGTCAGATAATATGTCTTGTAAAACACGATCCCCTGGGCCAGCACTTTTTCGCCGGCGGCCACCTCAGACTCTCCCGGGCTGTCGACCAGCCGGATATACCAGCCCTGGTCATAGTTGCTGTTTGAATCCACATTCCCGTCGGTTCGGCTTAGATCCGGGGTCGCAGCGGTCGGGTCGGTCACGTCGACCAAATCGGCCTCGGTCAGGTCGGCTGAGCTGTGGGAATCCTTGATGCAGTAAATACGGTCCGCAGCCGAGGTGGTGTCACATGCATTTTCGCGGTCTCCGGTTCCCATGAACAGCAGATCATAGCCTTTTTCCAGCGTCACACTGGGGGGATAGAAAAATTTTCGGTTGTAGGTCGTTGATTCAATCGTGTACGTGGGGGCCGCAAACAATCGCTCAGCGCTCCAGTTGTGGATATTCTCGTCGCAGTTGGGAAAAGTCAGGGTGTACCCCTGAGCATCGATGGTCACCTGCCCCAAACGCCACAGCTGACCGCCAAGATCGCCGACATAGACTTTATCCACAAATCCGTTATCGTCTGCATCCACAATTTTGACGCTGCTGGCCACACTGAAATTCATTCCACTGGTAAATGTTCTGACCACCGCACCCGTAAACACATTCACGGCTATCACGGCTTTGCCGGCCGAATGGTCTGGGCTGTATCCACCCCCAATGAAACATACGGCCGTGCCGGTTGTGTCAACATCGCTGGTTTTTACCACACCGAATTGAGGTTCGGACCAGCTCTGGCCGAGTTCGGGAATGACCACATCGGTGTAGTTATCACTGGTCGGGCTGATTTGCCACAGATACTGCGGATCGTTTGGAACCGTAATATCCAGCGCAAAATAGCTGGAACCGCCTTTGCGCAGACCGCACACCAGAATGACCTTGTCGCCGTCATCAATATCCAGCACGCCATCCGCATCCACGTCATGGAAGTAGATCTTGGGACTGCCGTCCACATAATCCTGGTGTCCACTGCCCTCCAGGATGTCTTTCAGGCGCGAAAGCTGGTCGGGCGGAATGAACGCCCAGGCTTCGATACCGTAATTTGTTTCGTTACCGGAAACATCTATGTCCGGGTCGGTCGTATCCAAGACCGCATGCAGCATGCCGTCATTGGCTCCGAAGAAAACCATGGTTTCGGCGCTGCCATAGGCATACCGATAGGTATACACCAGGGGTTCGCTGTGAAGCACATCGCCCGTGATCACCGGTCGGTTCTCGCTGACATCCAGGTCGGCATCCTCGTCAAGGATATCCGCCCCGCGGATATATTTAATCACCTTGTCTTTACCGGTAATCATAGTGCCGTTGACCGTCACATCAGCCGGATTGCCCAAAATTTCGGCGCTAAGGTCGTCGTTGGTGGTCGCAAACCGGTTGTCCGAATTATTTAAATCTTTAACCCCTCCCAGGTAGGTGTAAATGTGACGGTTGTAGTTCTGGATGCCATTGCTTTTATTTGGATCGGCCCAGTCGATGGTTTGCCAGAAGGCCTGGGCGTCTTCGCGCATGGCTCCGTTGGGCCAGGTGGCCGCATTGCCGTCGCTGCCGACAATTTCATTGGCCGTGCTGAGACCAAACTTGGTGACATTGCCTTCCCAGAAATTTTGATCCAGCGGTTTGAAAAAGGCCATATAGATTTTATTACCGCTGGTGGTGCGCGTCACCGGAACCACCGGCGCGGTAAAAGAACTGGTGCGTGAAATAATGCTGTTGACGGCATCCAGGACGGCCGCCGAGAGGCCGTCTGCCGATTCGGCATCAAAATGAAACTTACCATAATCCGGATCGGCGCTGTTGCTTAAGCTGGTTTTACCGTTGCCGTTGTTGGAGGTGTTGATCAAAAACACGCGGCTGGCCGGGGAAGCCATAAACCCCACGGTGTAGGTCATGACATTCTGAAACGCGTCGGTTTTGTCATTGGCCACGCGCATATCGTTGGCGTAAAAATAGGCGGCCACATCATCTAAATAGGTCGAGCCGTTGATGTGGGTGGCAATCGTGTAGGTGGTCCCATCGATGGTCAGGGTGCCCTTACCGGGCAGGTCGTTTTCACCCTTTCCATCGGTGCCGTCTAAATCATAATCGTCGTCCAAATCGCTGGGCTTGGTCTGACTTAGATTATTGGATGTGTCTTCGGAAGACATACCGGGCGTCACCACGATCACGAAATTTTTCTGGCAATAGTTGGTGGTGTCGGGCTCGCCTGATGAGTTGGAATTGTAAAAGCCGCCGATTCTGGCCAACCCCTCTGCCAGCGGCGAGTAGATGACCGTGCCCATGTTATTGAGATTGTTAATGTAGTTGGGATCCAACACGTTTTCTTCCGGCGTGGCCCCCAGGGAGGTGACCACCTCGCCCAGCGGCTGGACGTTGGAAGACCCCTCGGGCGTGCTGGTGAAATTGTAGATCGCAAATAAGGCCTTGTTGGACGACAGCTTGCCGACGGTCCGCAGCGCTTTTTTGGCGTAATAAAAACGGCTTTTGTCGGGCAGGGCCGCGCCGTCATAGACCGGCTCAACAGCGCCATCGTTGTCCAGATCACGCGCAGTTGTGTAAAAAAACAGCCAGTTGAGGTAGTTTTTAGAATAGCGAAACGCTCCGGCATTGTCGATGATGTCCGCCTCGTCTACGGCAGACGACGCTTCCGCAGGTAAGATAATTCTTTGACTGTTAATCGTCCAGGCAGAGGTTTCATCATACCCATCATCGTCTTCTTTAAGCTTTGTTGCGGTGTCCAGCGACAGATCATCATTAACCGGCACCAGATAGAAGTCTACCCCATGCTGGAAGATACCATAGCCGTTGTCATTGAAAAATCCGTTGCCGGAACCGTTGTTGGCAATCACGTCGGTCTGGGCGTCGACAGCGGGCGTGTAGTCGATGTTGCTGTCGTAGTCGGCATGCGTGATCGGATGCTTCATCTCAACCCCGTTGTCGAGCAAAAAGACGATATTGGGGGGCAGATCATCGGCGGTGACGGCAAACATGCACGTATCGCTGGTGTGCCCCTGGTTAAAGGTCAATAACAGACTTAAAAAACAGACCAACCCTGTGACTGCGATCATATATTTTGTTTTCATAATACCCATCGTCAACTTTTTATAAGTGTTAAAATCCCACCCGGTAAAATCCGGTTTCAATTTCGGAATTGGAACTCTGCGGTCCATAACCTTTGCTGTTGATTAAATAGCGATGTGCCCTAAATTTGCCGATTTCAAATCCGGATCCCCTGGGCGTCGGTCCGGAGCCCAGATATCCCACCTCGCCGTTAAAGGATTCGGTTGTGTCGATCGTGAACTGGACATCCGGATTATCTTTACTCGGAAAAGCCAGCGGCTGGCCGATGGTAATGTTGTCTTCATGGTACAGATCAGATTTATTGACCACATAGGTGCGCCCGGTGTCAGCCGCATAGAAGGTCAATTGATAGATCTGCTCGTTGGTGGCCGAACGACGCTCGGTAAGCGAATTGTTCGTTCCGGCAGTGGCAATAACCGATAGCACCGATACAATCATGATAACGACCACGATCATATATCCGTCTTGATTGTCTGGCTGCATCTTTGTCATAAAACCGCCTTCCTGCGTTTAGACCTCCGGTTTAATATATTGAATTGAAACAACCTTTGCATTTCGATTGGCGCATTGTACGGCCACCTCTATCGCCTTGCTGTCATCGGTGCCATTACCATCCATATCGGCCAGTGTAACCTCCCATCTGACGGTGTACGGGCCGCTGACAACCTCATAAGCGGTCGCCGGAATCAGGTCGCTGTGGTCATAAGGTAACGCCATCATTGCTTCCAGCTGGTTGGCCGCCAGCGCGCTGGCTTCCCCGGACATGCGCGCCGAAGCATTGGTATTAATCGAGGTAATCTGCATAGCCGCGACCGCCAGCACCGCGATCGTAAAAATTGCCAGCACCACCAACAATTCAACAAACGTAAAACCGCTCATATCGGCTGACAGTCTCAATCTGACGGGTTTGTTTGAGTGCATCGGCATACCTCTAATTAAAAGCCATATTACGGCATTCCACGCGGCGGGTAAGTGTTCGGCTGATGGGTTCGTCATTTCCGGCCGGTTCTTCGACCGTAATGGATATTTCAACTGTTCTGATATTGACCAGGTCATCCGCCGAAACCTGGGGTGGGCTCAACCCATAATCGATCAAGTCATTGTTATTCGAATCAAAATAGCTAAATGCCAGATTATTGATATTAGCGATCAATGGCGCCGGGTTCTGGCTGGCAGTACCTTCATATAAGGTTTGCACAATTTGATCGCTTGAAAATTCATAGGTAATGCGTTCAAAATTGGCATCATCGACCAGCCCGTTGAAAACACCGGAACCATCTTCACTGTCTGCGGTGAGGCGAATTTTGGTGCTGGCAGCGACTTCAAAACCGAAATTGTCGGTATCGGCCGGATCGAGGCCGGCTGCACGGATGTCTCTGGCCATCAGGCCGATGGCGGAACGCAGACTTTGCTGGGCGTTGGCAGCTACATTCTGGGTGGTAAAATTTTTGCTGGTGATGGTGAACACCTGATAAATGGCAAGTAAAATAACCATCGAAATTCCCATGGCCATAAGCAGCTCAATCAATGAGAATCCGGCTTTCGAATCCAGATCCATCTCATGATTTCTGCCGAAAGGCAGCCTTGGACCCATCATCGCTGTGTTCAGATTATGGTGCTTGCGGTTCAAGATGTTTGTTACCCCCCCTTGCGATCGTGCCTGTCTGCTATTTTGGCATCCGCTCTCGGAACTCATTTGTCCGGGTACAACAGTGCTCAAGTGCTACTGAATGTCAATATTTCCCAGACGGTTAATTGTCAGTTGGCGGTTATTGGCGCCCTGTACGAGCAGTATCGTTTCCGGCGTGACAATATCAAACGGAATACCCCGGCTGTTGAAGCGGGTCTTATCGCTAATCGTCGGAAAACTGAGACTGCCGGTATCAATTCGTACTCCGGGCGGCAAATCCCGCTCGAGCAAAACGGGCTCGCCGGAATCCTGGTTCCAGTTGGGCGGACCGCCGCTGCCATTTCCGGTATCTAAAAAAAGCATATAATTATTGGTTCCAAAATCGACCACTACGGTCTTGTTTGCCCGTATGGCCTGGGTTTTGGCCATTTCGAGATCCGTCGCCAGGTTGGAGATCGCACCGCTCAGTTGCGCTTTCTGACGCCACTGCATGTACGGCGGCAATGTTACCGCTGCCATGATGGCGATGATGGCAAGGGCCACCGCCAGTTCAAATGCAGTCAGTCCGGATTCTTTGTGTTGCAATTCGATACTCCCTCCCATGGCTGAGCACTGCTATTTCAAAACTTGTGCCATGTTGATTTCATCTGTATTCATGCAAACCGAGCAAAAGGGCATTATCTGTATAAAATATTGAATTATTTATTAAAATTTGATAGATAAAACCGGATAGAAAATGGTGAATCTTGGGTCGACGGGTGTATGCGACGCAGGCTTTGGAAGAATGATGGGAGGCGGGATAGCGTCTGCGACTGCCGCTAGAATGCAGGCGATGATTTCTTTATACGCTCTAACTATTCATAAATTAAGTAATTTCAATAGCTTGGAAAGTGCCTGAACACAAATGAAGGCCATTGTGACGCCGGTTTATCGCCCGAATCAGGCATCAGATCATTATTAAATTACTTTATACCTATTAATTCATTTAACATTTCAGGTTTTTTTGTCTCGGCAGCGCCATTCGTCTATCTTTGTCTGCATGTGCAGCCCGTGTGGCTCTGTAAAACCACAAACTTGAAAATATAATATAATTTCAGTTTATTATATTATTTTCGCCATTCAAACAACCGCTTCCAAGTTCTGCTTGAACGCAACAAAGACAGTAATGTAGTCGGTCATACGAATTTGAATTTCAAATTTGAAATTAAAAAACGTTAATGGGACGGATTTGAGGATAGTGACGGTCCTAGCCCGAGCGGACATACTCAACGGCATTTTGCAGCAAGCGGATGCCCACTGTGGGGCTGTCAGCCGGTGATCGGCCCTGCCGCCGGGCCGCTTCGCGGGTGCGGGTCCAATCCGGATGATTGGTCCAATGGTGATAGGCTTCGGGATGGGGCATCAGGCCAAAAATGCGTCCGGTCGGGTCACAGATACCGGCAATGTCATGTAAGGATCCATTCGGATTATACGGAAAGCAGCCATCGGCCAGGCGCCCGTCCGGCCGGGCATATTGAAGTGCGATCTGTTTAGCGGCCAGCAATCGCGCGAGGGTATCTTCATCGGCATAGAACTTACCTTCGCCGTGGCGGATCGGGAATTCAGCGGCATCGATTCCCCGTGTGAACACGCAGGGCGAAGCCGGATTCGTCTTTAAAAACACCCATTGATCCCTGAAATTACCGCAATCATTGAAGGTCAGCGCAATAGAGCGCCGGGTATAGTCCCGATCGAATCCCGGCAGCAGGCCGAAATTCACCAGCGCCTGAAATCCATTACAAATACCCAGAATCAGGTTTCCGCGATCAACAAAATCAAGAATGCGTTGACCGATATTGGTTTTGAGCCGCACAGCCTCCACGACGCCGGCTCCGTGATCATCAGCCCAGCTGAATCCGCCCATAAATACCATGATCTGAAAGTCTTCCAGACGGGCCTCGCCGTTAATCAGTGAATTTATATGCACCAGCTGCGCTTTGGCACCGGCCAGCGCAAAGGCATGGGCGGTCTCATGGTCGCAGTTCAGTCCATAGCCGGAAAGGATCAGCACGTTCACATCACTCATAGGTGTCCTCCAATTCAATCAGAAGACAGAAAACAGAATACAGAGAACAGAATAGAATTAAAGAATATATAGACCCGATTTGTGCCATCTGACCTCCGTCCTCTGACTTCCGACCTCTGTCTTCTGTCCTCTGTCCTCCGACCTCTGTCCTCTGACCTCTGACCTATATGAGGTCCCCGAACGGTTTTTTCCAGGCTGCTTTCAGATCGCTGACAGCAGCGGAAATGATGGTTGTCTGGTCAAGACCTTTGATTTCAAATTGCGGCGAGGCCGTGACCGCTCCGATGCAGGCACAGGTTGTGGGCTCGAACAGATTTTCAAAATCCTGGCGCTTGCCCGGATCGATGGTAACGATAAAACGACCGGCAGACTCTGAAAACAACAGGGCCGTGTCAGAATTTACGCTCGCTGCAGGCACCCGGTCCAGGCGAATCTGCATGCCCAGATTGCCGCCCATGGCCACCATTGATAGGTGCACCCCTAATCCGCCGCGGTAAATACCGTGGGCTGAAGCGACCCACCCCCGGGCGATGGCCTGGCTCAAAGCCCGATATATCGGCCAGAAATTTTCGGCCTGCACCCGGGGCACGTTCAGGCCGATTTCACCAAAGTGGGCATAATACTCCGAACCGCCGAGCTCATTGTGGGTAATACCCAGCACGTAGATTAAGTCATCCGGCATTTTGCTATCCATCGATACGCAATTGCCGATGTCCTCAACGACCGAAATGGCTGAAAACTGAAGCGTTTCCGGCGCGGAAACCTTATGCATTTCGCCATAGCGACCGGGCAGGTGGCCATCCACATACATACTGTCTTTGCCGGAAAGCAGCGGAATCGCGTATGCCCGGCACATATCCCGCAACGCCCAGCAGGCGCGCACCAGTTGCGCGGCCTTGAATTTACCGTCCGGGTTATCGACCGGGTGATACTGAATGCTGGGCCAGCAAAAATTATCCACCCCGCCGACGTGGTCCGGATTGGCGCCCACGGCGACCAGCCGTCTGACGGCTTCATCAATGCAGCAGGTGACCATGTGATAGGCATCAATGGCTGAATAGGCCGGCAGCAAAGCCTGTGTGAAGGCCAGGCCTTGGACGCTATCCAGCACCGGTCGCGTAACCGTGGCATCGCTATTGACATCCCGCTCGGCGCCCACCAGCGGTTTGATGACACTGGCCCCCTGGACTTCATGATCATACTGCCGGATAATCCATTCCGTCGAGCAAATGTTGGGACGCGCCAACATATCCAGCAACAGCTTGCCGTAATCCTGCGGATTTTTGATCACCGGCTCAACCCGTCCCCGATGTTCCGGGGAGATCCAATCGGCCTCAAATTCCCACTGAGGAAAACCGTGTTTCAGCAAATCCAGGTCTATATGGGCACATGGTTTACCATCGTATGAAATATGCAGTTTCCCGGAATCAGTATAGCGGCCGATAACCGTGCTCTCGACCGCATGTTTTTGAGAAAGCCGCATGAATTCATCCAGGTCTTCGGGACGAATGGCCACTGTCATGCGTTCCTGGGATTCGGAAACCCAAATCTCCCACTGATCAAGACCCTCATATTTAAGGGGCACTTTTTCAAGCTCGATCTCACAACCATTCGAATAGCGCGCCGATTCACCGATCGATGAGGACAGGCCCCCGCCGCCGTTGTCGGTGATAAACTGAATGAGTCCTTTATCGCGGGCTTCCAGTAGAAAATCATGCATCTTTTTCTGGGTGTACGGGTCTCCAATCTGCACATGTCCGGCCGGCGTGTTTTCCGAAAAGGTTTCCGAAGCGGCGGTAACGCCGTGAATACCATCTTTGCCCACACGCCCGCCACACATGATCACACATTCACCGGGAGACGTCCGTTTCTGTTCGGCGGGTTCACCGTTAATGCGAGCCGGCATGATGCCGACCGCGGTGACAAATACCAGACATTTACCCAGATAGCCCGTATCGAATATAACCTGGCCGAAGGTGGTCGGGATACCGCTCTTGTTGCCGCCGTCACGCACCCCTTCGATGACGCCGTCCAGCAGGCGCCGCGGATGCAGGTGGGGCTTCAAGTCGCCCCGGTAATCGTGCGGGCCGACACAGTAGCCGTAACTTCCCATCACCAGGCGCGATCCTTTGCCGGTCCCCAGCGGGTCACGGTAAACGCCAACGATTCCTGTGATGGCACCGCCGTAGGCCTCCATGTTGGACGGCGAGTTATGCGTTTCGCCGGTAATGACGTAGTAGTGATCATCATCGAAGCGACCGGCGCCGGCATTGTCCCATAATACCGAAACCACCCAGGGCTTTTGTTCCTTGAGCGCCAGGGTGGGCGCTTCGATACAGGTCTTGAAAAGATTATCGACCCGTTCACTGGTGCCGGTTGTCAGGTCCCGGTAATGAAACAAGCCTTGAAAGGTATTATGGTTGCAGTGGTCACTGCGTGCCTGGGAAATGTATTCCAGCTCAACGTCGGTCGGATCGGCCAGCCCTGTGCGGGCGCGATCCGCCTGCACGTCTTTATCCATAAAATAGGACCGAATGGTGGGAATATCGCTGGGATTCAGGGCCAGGTTGCGCTCAACACTGATGCGGGCCAGCGTTTCATCGCTGTCGATGGGTATGGTGCCGACCGTTGGAATATGATCGAGCTGCACTTTAGGAATGATAATGCCGATGCCGGATGCCGGGTCCCATTTGGATTGCGGGATGATTCGCCACTGCTGAATAATATCGTTGGCCAATAATTCACCGGCAATTTTGTTCAAATCGTCTTCTGCCAGATGGCGGCCTTGAATGCAATACCGTCTGGAGGTGTAAACGGCAGCTTCGGCCGGGAACGTCAATCCCAGCAAGTCTTCAATGGCTTCAACGGCCGTTGCACCCTCATTATCACGCACCCCCGGTCGATAACCGACCCAGATGGTCCAGTCAAACGGAATCGCTAAGGGCTCAAATGAAGAGATTTGGGTAACCGGATTGGTGAAAATGTCGATTTGGATCTGTTCGAGCTGCTGCGGGTTCAAGTCGATATCCAGGGTTAGGATATGAACAGACCGCACCCGTGAGAGCTGTATTCCAAAGTAATCGGATGCTTTGCGGCGAATGCCTTCGCCTTGGGCATCGAGCAGGTGATCCTTCAAGGCAATTTCGAGTGTAGCTGGCATAACTGTTTTTAATCCTGGTGTTAAAAAGGTTAACGGGTTATCAGAGGCTTTACATTCGTCCAAGGTCAAATGGAACCGTTGTTTTGGGTTTGGTGTTTCGTGTTAAAAAATCCCTTTGAGAAATCGAAGAATATTGTCCTTATACCTGAAGATGTCATTATAGAAAACCAAAATGACCAACAGCAGGATGATAAACAGGCCTATTTGCTGGGCAACCTCGCGCACTTTCAAGTTCACCGGGCGCCCCTTGATCAGTTCGATCAGAAAGAATAGCAAATGTCCGCCATCCAGGATGGGGATGGGCACCAGATTGATGATGGCCAGGTTGACGCTGATCAGGGCGATGAAAAATATCAGATTGCTGATGCCGGCCTTCGCCTGGTCCCCGGCCATTTTGGCAATCATAATCGGACCACCGATGGTATCCGCCGATATGTCACCGGTGATCAGCTTGCCAATAATGATCACCATTAATTCGACAATGGTATAGGTCTGTTTCAGACTTTCCGTCAACGCTTGAAAGACATTCAATTCCCGGGTGTAGACATCGCCCGATGCGCTGATGCCAATAATATAGCGCTGAATATCCTCACCGAACAGATTTTTGGCAGGCACCAATTCAGGTGTTACCCGAAAAACCTTTTCTGTGTCCGCTCGTCGAACGGAGATCTCAAGGGGTTTCCCGTTGCTGGCACCGATGATTTCGGTCATATTTTCCCAGTTGGAAACAGTTACCCCGTCAATGGCGGTAATCAGATCACCCGTCTTTAAACCGGCAGAGAGCGCCGGTGAGTCCTCTCTGACCTCTCCCACAGACGGTTTCAATATCATGGCACCTGAAACCCAGAAGATACCGAAAAAGATGATGACCGCCAGCAGGATGTTAAAAATCGGTCCGGCTGCGACAATGCACATGCGTTTGAGGACGTGTTTATGGGTAAAAGAGACCGATTGATCTTGCGGTAAGACCTGGGCATCCGGTTCTTCGCCAACCATCTTGACATAGCCGCCGAGGGGAATGGCGGAAATGCGATAGTCGGTTCGACCGATTTTTTTCCCGATCAGTCGGGGGCCAAAACCCAGAGAAAATTTTTCGACGCCGACGCCAAAGAGTCGGGCAATCAAAAAATGCCCGAATTCATGAAAGAATATGAGAACACCCAGAACAATGATAAAGGATAGTAATGTGATGCCCATGATTTTGGTGATGTGTTATTGGTTATTGGTTATTGGTTATCTGTAGCTCGAACCAGATGCCCGATTTTTAATCGCCTGCCGATTGGCCGGCCAAGAACGATGTATTACACACCTGCCACAAGATCGGCTGCCTTTTGGCGCGCCTCCTGATCGGCGGAAAGGATATCGGAAAGCGCGGGATTCGTGTGAATAGAATGCGCTTCCATTGCCTGTTGGACAATCCTGGCAATAGCGGTAAATGAAATTTTATGATCTAAAAATGCGTTGACCGCAACTTCATTGGCCGCATTTAAAACCGCCGGCAGGGTTCTGCCCACCTTACAGGCCTCAAATGCAAGAGCCAGACAGGGAAATTTGGCGATATCCGGTTTTTGAAATGTCAGTTGCTGCTGACCGGAAAAATCCGGCAGCGGTTGATTTAACGGCAGCCGTTGTGGAAATGATAAGGCATAGGCGATGGCCGATTTCATATCCGGTATACCCAGCTGGGCCATCACAGCGCCGTCCTGATAGGCCACCATTGAATGAATGATACTCTGGGGATGAATGACCACCTCAATTTGGTCTTCCGAAACATTGAAAAGCGATTTGGCCTCCAGAACTTCCAACCCTTTGTTCATTAAGGTGGCGGAATCAATAGTAATTTTGGGACCCATGTCCCAGTTGGGATGATTGAGGGCCTGGCCGGTTGAAATATGTTGAAATTGGTCCAGCGGCAGATCTAAAAACGGTCCGCCCGAGGCGGTGAGTAAGATTCGGGCTAAATCGGCTTTACGATGTCCCTGAAGGCATTGAAAAATAGCGCTGTGCTCACTGTCCACCGGCAGGATCTGAACGCCCATGCGTGCTGCCTTGCGGGTAACAATCTCACCGGCCATCACCAGCGTTTCTTTGTTGGCCAGAGCAATGGTTTTGCCGGCTTCAATGGCCGCCAGGGTCGGTTGCAATCCGGCGGCACCCACCACCGCCGTCAGGACGATATCGACTCCATCGTAACCGGCTGCGGCCCGGTAACCTTCATCTCCGTATAGGATCTCGGTTTTTGTGCCGGTCCCAAGCGCTTGCTTTAATTGCTGCGCGCTTTCGGCATTAAAGACGACAGCTAACTCGGGAGCAAACTGATGGATTTGCATGGCCAGCAGTTTGGTATTGGTTTTGGCCGCCAGTACCTTGATGGTAAAGTGCTGCGGAAACATTTCAACAATTCTAAGGGCATTGCGACCAATGGACCCTGTAGCGCCCAGTATGGACAGGTTTTTCATCATTACCTGATTAGGCCATTAAAAAGTGATATAAAATTTATGCAAAAACATATTCTGATGTCGTTGCGCGTTCCGAGTTACGGGTTGCGCGATGAACAGCTGCAACGGCAACTCGTAACCCGTAACACGCAACACGTAACACGCATCCCTAAAATATAAACCGGATAAAGATATATGCCACCGGGGATGCAAACAAAAGGGCATCAATACGATCCAGAATTCCACCGTGGCCGGGCAATATATTGCTGGAGTCCTTGATCCCCGTGGAGCGCTTCATCTCCGACTCAAACAGGTCTCCCACCTGACCGGCAGCGCCGACCGCAAGAAAAAACAAGATACTCGCCGGCCAGGGCAGAGCGGGAAAAAAAAGGGCTTTACCGATGGCGCCCACCGCCAGGTTGGCAGCCAACCCGCCTGCTGATCCCTCAATGGTTTTACCGGGACTAATGGCCGGGCTTAATTTGTGCCGCCCCCAATAGGACCCGACATAATAAGCGCTCGTGTCGCCGGCAAATACAATCGCCATTAATAAAAAAATCCAGCTCATGCCGGACTCACCGGCCCGGATAAGAATCAAAAAAGAAAGTAAGACCGGTATGTAAATGGTGCCCTGAAGCTGGCGGGCGATCACCCTCAAAACAGCTGGATCCGCTTTAAAATGAAACATCGATATGAGGGCTACCACCAGAAGATTTACGGCCACCAGGCTGAGTACGAGCTCTGCACCCATCCAGTGGGCCGCCCAAACGATGGCAACACCCAGCACATAGCCCCACCCCGCGATGAGGCCGGAAACGCCGGCAAGTGCGGGATCCAGCACAATGCGATTGTATTCCCATAACGCCAGAACCCCTGCGGCACTGACCAGCAAGGAGAAAGCGATCCCGCCGGTGTATACCAAAAAAATAAGAATGGGCAGGGCAATCAGCCCTGTGATCCAACGCTTAAGGTGCATTTTTTCTCTGAGGTGTCTGTGTTCAGAGGTCAGAGATCAGAAGACAGAGAACAGAAAACAGAGGGCAGATATTTCGTTCGATCTTCATTTTTTCAAATCTGACTTCTGTCCTCTGACTTCTGTCTTCTGAAAATTAAACACTGAAACCTGAAACCATATATTAAGTGAACTCAATTAAATTTAGAAAACGCCACATCCAATGTAACGTTCCAGTGAGCCATCACTCTACACCCGACCGAAACGGCGGTCCCGTTTCTGATAGTTTTTCAAGATCTCGACAAACTCTTCTCTGCCGAAATCGGGCCAGTAGGTCGGGGTAACATGGATTTCAGCGTAGGCAATCTGCCACAGCAAAAAGTTGCTGATGCGCATTTCCCCGCTCGTTCGAATCAAGAGGTCCGGATCCGGTATCTCTTTTGTGTACAGGTGGTTGGCTACGGTTTGAGCATTAATCGCTTCCGGTTCCAGTTGTGCGTTTTTTGCTTTTCGGGCAATTTGCCGTACCATGCGCACAATTTCCGACCGACTGCCATAACTCAGAGCCAAATTCAGCTGCAAAGCGGAATTATGGCTCGTTAAATCAATGGTTTTGTGCAGCGCCTGTTGAACATCGGCCGGCAGCCGCTCCATTTGCCCGATGACCACCAGGCGGATGTCATTTTCAGCGAGCTCCTTTTGTTCGGATTTCAGGAATTTGATCAGGAGAGTCATGAGGGCGTTGACCTCTTTTTCAGGTCGCTGCCAATTTTCAGTTGAAAATGCGTAGAGCGTCAGATAGGCGATGCCCAATTCGCGGCAGGCACGCACGACTGTACGAACTGCTTCTGCCCCCTTTTCATGCCCTTTTATGCGGGATAACAGATGCTTTTTTGCCCATCTGCCGTTGCCATCCATGATGATGGCGACATGGGCGGGCAGCTGTTTTTTATCAAGATCTTCGGTGCTATCTGAGGCGGCACTAGAATTCAAGGATTTCTTTCTCTTTTTCTTGACAACATTCGTCGATGTGCTTGATATGTTCGTCGGTTATTTTTTGAACTTCTTCCTGGGACTTGAAGGCCTCATCCTCAGATATATCACCATCCTTTTTTAGACTTTTGAGTAGTTCATTGGCGTCACGCCGTGCGTTACGAATCGAAACCTTATAGTCCTCCGCCATTTTGTGAACCACCTTAACCAGCTCTTTGCGACGCTCTTCGGTAAGGGGTGGAATGGAGATGCGGATGAGCTTGCCATCATTGGCGGGTGTGAGTCCCAGGTCAGACTTTAAAAGCGCCTTTTCAATGTCTTTGATCACCGATATATCCCACGGTTGGATCGTGATCAGGCGGCTTTCCGGAACGGCCAGCGTAGCCATCTGGTTGAGCGGTGTCAGGGTTCCGTAGTAGTCGACTTTGATACCGTCAAGAATAGATAAAGAGGCGCGACCTGTGCGGACCCGTTTAAGCTCCCTGCGGAGCGCCTCGACCGCCTTGCGCATACTGTCTGTGGTTTCCTGGTAGATATCATCAATCATGACGATTCCTCGATTGTGCCTGATGGTCGATTGTAAAGGGTCGTTGCCATTAAAAACTTATTATATCAAGATTGTACGGTCCACATCAACCCAATTATGCCGCAAGGTCGGAAGGTGTTGCGGCCGGTAGGTTTTAAGATATGCGCGTGCCGATATCCGCGCCACAAACCACTGCTTTGATATTGCCTTTGGTTTTAAGCCGAAATACGGCCAGCGGCAGCTGGTTGTCCATGGCAAGTGAGATTGCCGTCATATCCATCACTCTGAGCTGCTTTTCGAGAACCTTCATGTAGCTGGTTTTTTTTATAATCCGGGCGCTCTTATTCTCAACCGGATCTGAATCATACAGCCCATCGACTTTGGTGGCTTTCAGCAAAATTTCGGCATGTACCTCCTGCGCGCGCAACACGGCGGCGGTATCTGTCGTAAAGTAAGGATTACCGGTCCCGGCCCCAAAGATGACCACCCGCCCTCTTTCCAAATGACGGATCGCCCGGCGAAGAATATAGGGCTCGGCAACTTCATGCATGGAAATGGCCGTTTGAACGCGGGTTTCAAGGCCGTTTTTTTCAAGGGCATCCTGCAGGGCCAGGCTGTTGATCACCGTCGCCAGCATTCCCATATGATCGGCTGAAGCGCGCTCCATACCGTAGGAAGTCGCCGCAACACCTCTGAAAATATTGCCGCCTCCGACAACAATGCCGATTTGGACCCCTAAATCCACGATGGATTTAATCTCCCGGGCCACATACTTCAGCATATCCGGGCTGATACCGAAATCTTCGTCCCCCATGAGCGCCTCGCCACTTAATTTAAGGGCGATGCGCCTGTATAATGGATGGCTCACGATGGTTTATTCTCCAATCTGATACCGAACAAACCGTTTAATCGAGATATTTTCACCAATTTTAGCGATGAGTTCATTGAGCAGATCGGCAACGGATAGATTGGTGTCTCGCACATAGGGCTGATTCAGCAAACAGCTCTCTTCGTAAAATTTTTTGAGTTTCCCCTCGACGATTTTATCGATCACATTTTCGGGCTTTCCCATCTCAAGGGCCTGGGCCCGATAGATTTCCTTTTCTTTTTCGATGAGGTCTTCTGGCACATCTTCAGCTGTGATGCCCAGCGGATTGCTGGCGGCAATGTGCATGGCAATATTTTTAGCAAAATCCTGAAAATCCTCATTTTTAGCGACAAAGTCGGTCTCGCAATTGACTTCAACCAAAACGCCCAGCTTGCCGGTCATATGGATGTAAGATTGAATAATGCCTTCGTTGAGTGCCCGGCCCGCTCGTTTTTGGGCTGTGGCCAGCCCCTTTTTACGCAGAAATTCAACCGCTTTGTCGATGTCTCCGTCGACTTCCGACAGGGCTTTTTTACAATCCATCATCCCCGCTCCGGTTTTTTCCCGCAGCTCTTTTACCATACCCGCACTGATTTTAGCCATTTTTACTCTCCTGCTGCCTCAGTATCCGTTCGCTCTACGGATTTCGTTGTTTCCGGATCTTCTTCTGCGGCCGGTTCTGGCGTCTCCGTTTCAGCCGGTTCATCGGTCTCGGTCTTGCGAATGATCTCAACCACCGGTCCTTTCGAACCATCGGATATGACTTTGCGCTCACCCGGCTTCAGTTCCGCGCTGGCAGCCGCAATTTCAGATTCTTCCTCGCCTTCCTTGTCGGCTTCGGCCTGCATTTTTTCTTCATAAGCCGCTTTGCCCGCAATGCAGGCATCGGCGACTCGGGAGGTTATCAACCGAATCGCGCGAATGGCGTCATCATTGCCGGGTATGATGTAATCAATTTCATCTGGGTCGCAATTGGTATCCACAATTGCGACAATCGGAATATTCAAACGTCTGCCTTCTCGAACCGCAATCATTTCATTTTTAGGGTCTACAACGAAAATCGCTCCGGGCAAATCATTCATGGTTCGAATACCGCCCAGGTTATTATCGAGTTTGACCCGCTCTTTGGCCAGTTTCAATCGTTCCTTCTTCGGAAACAGATTGATGGCGCCATCATTCTGGATATCGTTCAGATAGTTCAAACGATCGATACTTTGTCGAATGGTTTGGAAATTCGTCAGCATACCGCCCAGCCAGCGATTGTGAACGTAAAACATTTCACAACGATTGGCCTCCTCGTAAATGGATTCGCGGGCCTGTTTTTTGGTTCCGACAAAAAGGACCGATTTGCCCTCAGCGACAGTTGCCTGGATGAAAGTATAGGCGGTTTTGAACATCGAAACCGTTTTTTGAAGATCAATAATGTAAATCCCGTTTCTGGCCCCGAATATATACGGCTTCATTTTGGGGTTCCAGCGTTTGGTCTGGTGGCCAAAGTGAACACCGGCCTCCAGCAACTCTTTCATGGTCACGTATGCCATTTTCTTTCTCCCTTCATCATTTGGTTTTTCCTCCGCCGCCGTTTACCCTGTTGCCAACTTTCACTGAAAGCACCGGGCAACAGATCCGGCGACGTGTGTGGTAAAAAATCCATTTCAAATAGCAAATTAAGATGCGCATCGCAAGGCTTTTTTCGCTTACGTCAATCTGACATCAACCTTACTGCCAGCCTTTTTCCGCATGGCGACGATGCGGTCATATCCGCTATAGTCCGTGTAAAAAGCGACATCCGCATACTGGTCGCAGTGCTGAATAACCTGTTTTAAGGGCACCTTTTGATCATGTCCCATCTCCAATAAGAGCATTCCACCCGGTTTTAGATAAAGATGGGCTGATTGGATGATGTGGCGCAAACAGCGCAGTCCATCTACGGATCCGTTTAGGGCTTCAAGGGGTTCAAATGCCTGAATTTCAGGCTGAAGTCGTTTTAGCTCCCCGCTGCGGATATAGGGCGGGTTGGAAATGATCATATCAAACGGTTCGGCGCTAACAGCAAAAGGTGCAAACCAATCCGCGATCAGAAACTGGATGGAGGCGGCCAGGCCATGGCTTTCGGCATTACGCCGGGCAAGTTGAATGGCCGCCGCGGATATATCCGTTCCCCAGTATGTGTGCTGTGTATTCTCAGATGCCAGTGCGATCAGAATCGCCCCGCTGCCGGTACCCAGCTCCAGGATACGTTGCCGCCTTGAATCGGTGTCGGTTTCAAGATAAGCCAGCGCTCTTTCGACCAGGCATTCGGTTTCAGGCCTGGGTATCAGAACATGGCGCGTGACGGCCAGCTCCATGGACCAGAATTCCTTATGCCCCAGAATATAGGCCACCGGTTCACGCTTTATGCGCCGCTTGATAATGGCTTTAAAACGACTGAGCTCCTCTGCATTCAATGGTTGATCGTAATGCACATATAAATCGATACGTTCGGCAGCCAATGCATGTGCCAGCAGGATCTCAGCGGTGGCTCTCGGGCTGTCTATATCATAGCGCTTAAAGTAAGTTGTGGCCCATTGAAGCACCTTCAAAATGGTCCATTCAGGATGCTGGGGGTTGATTTGATTGTGCATTTTGCAGGGCCTGTGCCTGAAAAAAAGTTGTCAGTTGCTCAATGAGCTCATTGATTTCCCCTTGCAGAATATCCTCCAGTTTATAGAGGGTCAGCCCGATGCGGTGATCGGTCACCCTGCCCTGGGGAAAGTTATAGGTCCGGATACGGCCACTGCGATCCCCGCTGCCAACCTGGCTTTTACGCGCTTCGGAACGTTTGGCGTTCTGTTCCTGCGTTATTTGGTCGAGTAGCCGCGACCGCAACACTTTAAGCGCCTTATTTTTGTTTTTTAATTGAGATTTTTCATCCTGGCAGGTAACCACCAGTCCGGTCGGTAAATGGGTAATGCGGACAGCTGAATCGGTGGTGTTCACGCTCTGGCCTCCCGGCCCGGTGGACCGATAAACATCAATTTTCAGCTCGGAGGGCTCTATATCCACATCCACCTCTTCAGCCTCGGGTAAGACCGCAACCGTCACAGCCGAAGTGTGAATACGTCCCTGGGCTTCAGTGGCCGGTACGCGTTGCACGCGGTGAATGCCGCTCTCATATTTGAGATCACTGTAAGCACCTTTACCCTGAACCAGCGCTATAATTTCTTTGATGCCGCCGACGCCGGTCTGGTGTTGCGACATGATTTCCACGTCCCAGTTGCGGGCTTCGGCGTAGCGTGTGTACATTCTAAAAAGATCACCGGCAAACAATGCGGCTTCTTCGCCGCCGGTGCCCGCCCTGATTTCAATCATAACATTTTTCTCGTCACTGGGATCTTTGGGTAGCAGCAGCTGTTTGAGATCTGTCTCCAGCTGATCGCGAAGTTGATTCAGGTTCGCAAGCTCGTCACGGGCTAACCCTTTGATTTCCGGATCCGGATCCTGCAGCAATTCGGTACTCTCATCAATCCCCTGCAGCGTTTTCTTATACTCATTAAAGACCGTAACAATTTTATTCAACTCAGCGTGCTCTCGCATAAGCGCCTGGTAGGCCTGACGATCCTTCACGATATCAGGTTCACTCAGACGCTTTTCGACCGCTAAGAATCTTTCTTCAACCCCTTTTAATTGATCAAGCATTTTGGCGATATCCTCGGAAATATGATTTTACCCGATCATGATTTTGGCCGCCGGTTGTACAAATTACGGTCGGGAAAAAATCGAATTCAGGCGGCCAAGGTTCTTTTACCTGCCGGCGAGCATATGTGGTTTTAAAAGTTTAAACGGGCTTCTGTGTTTAAAAGGTGAATTTTTACAGGAATCGGGCGATGGAAGCGCCTTTCGTTTTGCCAGCAGGTAAGCGCGTGATTTTTAGCGCTTCAGCCGGCATGACGGTGGCACTGAGGCGCCTTTGAGCTTAGCAGCATCTTTGCAGGCGGGGGCTGCTAATTGGGCTTTTCTTTTTTCTGTTGAAACTTTTCGTATTTTTTGCGGAACCGTTCGATGCGGCCGGCGGTATCGACCAGCTTTTGTTTTCCGGTAAAAAACGGGTGGCATTTTGAACAAATCTCCACCCGGATATCCGCCTTGGTGGAACCGACCTCCAAAACGTTACCGCAGGCACATTGAATGGTGGTTTTGTGATACTCTGGATGAATGTCTGTTTTCATTTTATCTCAACCCCCAAAAAAAATTTTCATAAAATTTTTTTGTATAACCGAAAGGCTTGCATTTGGCAACCCCTAATGTCAATTATGCATTCATTGAATCCAAGAACTCTTTATTGGTTTTGGTTCCCTGCATTTTATCGAGCAAAAATTCCATGCTATCCACCGTATTGAGAGAGGTCAGCAGCTTTCGCAATATCCATACCCGGTTTAAAATTTCTTCTTCAAGCAGCAATTCTTCTTTGCGCGTACCGGACCGCTTGATGTCAAATGAGGGGAACACACGTTTATCGGCCAAACGGCGATCCAGTTGAATTTCAGCATTGCCGGTCCCTTTAAATTCCTCAAAGATAACCTCATCCATCCGACTGCCCGTATCAACCAGGGCGGTGGCAATGATCGTTAAACTGCCCCCTTCTTCTATGTTGCGAGCAGCACCGAAAAATCGCTTGGGTCGCTGAAGTGCATTGGAGTCCACACCGCCGGATAAAATTTTGCCACTGGGCGGTACGACCGAATTATAGGCCCGGGCCAACCGGGTGATGCTATCCAGCAAAATAACCACGTCTTTTTTGTGTTCAACCAGGCGTTTGGCTTTATCGATGACCATTTCGGCTACCTGAACGTGCCGTTCGGCTGGCTCATCAAAGGTGGAACTGATGACTTCCGCAGCCACGGTGCGCTCCATGTCGGTGACTTCTTCCGGCCGTTCATCAATCAGCAGCACAAACGGCACGACATCTTTGTGGCTGGCGATGATGGCATTGGCAATACTTTGCAACAGCATCGTTTTGCCGGATCTTGGCGGGGAAACAATCAGACCGCGCTGACCGAAGCCGATGGGAATCATCATATCCATAATACGGGTGGAGTAATTTTCAGCATCGGTTTCAAGACTCACCTTCCGATCCGGATAAAGCGGTTTGAGATTATCAAACAATATTTTATCGCGGGCAACTTCCGGATCTTCAAAATTGACGGCTTCAACTTTCAGCAGGGCAAAATAACGTTCCGATTCCTTGGGTTGACGAATCTGACCGGATATCGTGTCGCCGGTTCTCAAGTTAAACCGACGAATCTGTGACGGCGATACGTAAATATCATCTGGACCGGGCAGATAGTTGGAATCCGGTGATCGAAGGAATCCAAATCCATCGGGTAAAATCTCCAGCGTGCCTTCACCAAAAATGAAACCATTTTTTTCAATCTGGTGTTGCAGCAATGCAAACATCAGCTCCTGTTTGCGCATGCCGGCAGCGCCATCGATTTTAAAACGTTTTGCCATTTGAGTCAGTTCGCTGATATTTTTCTCTTTGAGTTCTACGATGTTCATCTAAATATTTCCCCTTTATGTTATGATTCAGGCAGACTTTTCTGCCGCCTTCCGAACACAATTTAAATCGCAACTATCCCTTTGCGGTTGACAATCGGTTAAACGGAAAGATATTCAATGCGTTATCATTAAATGCTATGAGAAACATAAGCATTATCATTCAGCACAAGGCGGGTTACCTTTGAAAGAAACCAATTAAGTGGTGTTGACACTTGGCGACATTGTGCATCTGAATGTAGGCGTCCCTGCACAGCAGGCAAATGGACTGGATCCATGTCGATTTTTAAGGAGGATTATGAGTGTACAGTGACTTTAAACTAGAAGATTCTAATTAGACATCCTCACTATCTGGCGGGTTATGCCTTAGATTAGCTAATTCAAAATTATATCATAATCACAATCATGTCAAGCAGTTTGTCCGAAATTTCGACTCATTCATGAGATCCGGCCACCGATGGTTTTAAACTATGATTCACATCGATTCTAAAATGTTTCCGAAAATAAACGGTGCCTTTCTCGTCGGCGGTTCAATCAGGGATATGCTGTGCGGTCGTTCCCCGGTCGACTACGATGTGGCCGTGCTCGGCGACCCTTTAGAATTCGCACGCTTGGTCGCAACCCGGACCCAGGGTCGCCTGGTTGAAATCGGCAAGCCCGGGCAGATGATCTTCCGGGTGGTGAGCGAGAGCGCTATCATTGATATTGCGCATGCCAAAGATGCCTCCATCCAGAAAGATCTGATGGCAAGGGATTTTACGATCAATGCCATGGCATATGATCTGTCGTCTCGACAGCTGGTTGACCCGATGGGAGCCCAGCACGACCTGAGTCACCGTCGCATTCGCATGGTCTCAAAAGATGTTTTCAAACAGGATCCGGTGCGTTTGCTCAGAGCCTATCGTATTGCAGCACAGTTTGTGTTTGAGATTGAATCAAACACGAAAGCAGCCATTAAAGAAAACGCACCCCTTATCCGCCAATCGGCCGGCGAGCGCGTTCGCGATGAATTATTTAAAATGCTTCAAAGCGCCGGGGCCCACCCTTATCTTTGCCAGATGGCTGACAATGATCTGCTGTTCAGCATATTGCCAGAACTGGCGGATTTAAAAAACTGCCGTCAGAATCAGCATCATCAATTGAATGCTTGGGAGCATACCCTGTTGGCTTTCTATCATCTGGAGGGATTGCTCAAAGCCGGCGCGCAATCAGCGAAAGGTGCGGGCGCACACCTGACTCGCGGCATCGCTGAAACACAATTTGGGCTGCTTAAATTTTCGATGCTGATGCATGATATCGGCAAACCGTCCACGCGGAAGGCGGATCGCAACGGTACGCTTCATTTTTACGGCCATGAGTGCCGCAGTGCCGAAATGGCCAAACACATCTGCCGACGACTGAAGTGCTCCAATCAGGTAGCCGAAACCGTTCAGTTTCTGGTTCGCCATCACATTCGCCCGCTTCACCTTTACACGGCTCGCCGGCAACAAAACGTGACACCCCGTGCGGTTACGCGATTTTTCATAAAATGTGGTGCCTTCCTGCCCGAGCTTCTGGTGATGGCTGCTGCGGATGCCCTGGGCAAAACAGAAAAACGCAGCCGCCAGCGCTCTGCATACATGGCCTTTTTAGTTCAATTGAAGCAGGATTTTGAAACCGAATTCAAACCCAGGGCGTCTCGACCGCAGCTGATCAGCGGCCAAGACCTGATCGCGGAATTTGGACTCAATCCGTCCCCGCTATTTAAAAAGATTTTAGATCGCGTGGAAGAACACCGGTTGTCACAAAGCAAGATGACGCGGCAGGAAGCCATCCAACTGGCCAGAGAAATCATTAAAGCAGAGGGCAGAAGTCAGACTTCAGAGGTCAGAGGTCAGAAGTCAGAGGACAGATGAAAAACTGCGCGACAGGGTGTGAGGGCCGTTTCTGCGTTCTGTGATCTGTCCCCTGTTTTCTGTCCTCTGTTATTTTAGACCATCCAGAGTCGCAAAAATCTGATCCCGTATTTCCTCAACCTTGCCAACGCCTTCAATTCGGAAATATTTCGGCGCGGCCGGCTCACCGGATTTCTCCCAGTTTTTATAATAGTCAATAAGCGGCTCTGTCTGAGCATGGTAGACATCCAGCCTCTTTTTAACTGTTTCTTCCTTGTCATCATCACGCTGTATCAAACTTTCGCCGGTTTCATCGTCTTTGTCTGGTTCGCGCGGCGGATTGAACACGACATGGTAAGTTCGTCCGGAGGCCAGGTGAACGCGTCGACCGCTCATGCGTTTGATGATTTCTTCATCCGGCACATCAATGTCCACCACCGCTTCGATCGGCACGCCGGCTTCTTTCATGGCATCTGCCTGCGGGATGGTTCGTGGAAATCCGTCAAATAAAAAACCATTTTCACAATCAGGCTGAGTGATGCGTTCTTTGACCAGGCCGATGATGACATCATCCGGGACCAGTTTGCCGGCATCCATGTATTCTTTGGCCTTTAGGCCCATCTCACTGCCTTCCTTTACGGCAGCCCTTAACATATCACCCGTTGAAATTTGTGGAATCTGGTACTGATTTTTAATGAAGTTGGCCTGGGTGCCCTTGCCTGCACCGGGTCCTCCCAATAATATCAATCGCATCTGCTTTCCTCCTTCCATTCTTTTATCATAAGTTAATACATCTTTATTATTGAAAAGAAAAACCACCACGAAAACACGAAAGTAAAGAAACACGAAAAAAGATTATGCGCTATATTACGTCCAGATCACGTTCACAGTTCTCAAATAGCACCATCGCTGAATTTTAAATAATTTGAAGTTTCTTTTCGTGTTTTAGCTGTTTCGTGCTTTCGTGGTAATTTTTACCCGTTGCTTGTTCGGGTAGAATGCATAAAAAAAGATTTTTTGGCGGCAAAGTATGGCCGAAGGCTGGGCTTGTGTCAAGACTATATTGGTGGGCTTCGCCACAGACAATAGCTGCCAAAGCCTGTCAGATTAAAATTTCGTAAAAAACCGAGAATTTTTACTTGCCAAACGTATTCATTCAATATATAAAAAAATGTTTAAACTAAATTATTGTAAAAATTGATCTGTAAAAGGGGGCGAGGAATTTGAAGGATATTGAAGTCAGGGTCATCGACAATGACGTCGAAAAGGCCATGCGGATCTTGAAGAAAAAGATTCAAAATGATGGTCTGTTCAAACGGCTCAAGCTCAAAAAGAACTATGAAAAGCCGAGTGAATACCGACGCCGTAAGATGCGCGAGGCGCTACGCAGGGAAAGACTGGTTGCTGCACGCGCAGCCAAATACCGACGAAGATAGAACTCAGCTTAAATAAACGCTAACCCGGCAGAGATAATTTCTGCCGGGTTTTTTTATCGCCATGGCATCAAAAGACACCTACAATGACTGCCTGAAAACCATGTACGGGCTGAGAAGATTCGGGATTATCCTCGGCCTGGAAACGATCCTAAGCATCCTCGATGAACTTGGAAATCCCCACGAGAAGTATGCCTGCATTCATGTGGCAGGAACCAACGGCAAAGGCTCGGTGGCGGCGACGCTGGCCTCTATTCTCTTCGAATCCGGATACACCGTCGGGTTATACACATCACCCCATCTGGTAAGCTTTAATGAACGCATCTGTATCAATAACCGACAGGTATCAAATAATGAAGTCGTCAAGGCCTATCGAGCGGTAAAGCGCGTGCATTCCGGGGACCGCAGCCCGACGTTTTTTGAATTTGCCACCGCCATGGCCCTGTATGCATTTAGCCAGCACCAGGTCGACTGGGCCGTAATCGAGACCGGAATGGGCGGACGCTATGATGCCACCAATGTCATTCGGCCGGCAATCTCGATTATCACAAATGTCTCGCTCGAACATCGTGATTATCTGGGCAATACACTGATGGAAATTGCCCGCGAAAAAGCCGGCATCATCAAGCAGGCAACTCCGGTGGTCAGCGGCGTAAAACAAAAACAGGCCCGCATGGTTGTGCAACAGATTGCCCGCAAAAAAGAGGCGCCCCTGTTCAGCCTGGGCAAAGAATTTAAAATCAGACAATATCGATCCGGCCAATTTTCATATAGCGGCTTCAAAAATAAATGGCGGCCGCTACGGACGCCCCTGCTGGGTCGGTATCAGGTACAAAACGCGGCCCTTGCGCTGGCTGCCTGCGAGCTGTTGATAAACGAGCAGGCCGCCATAACCCCTGAGAGTATCAAACAGGGTCTGGCCAATACACGCTGGGCCGGAAGGCTGGAAATTGTCTGCAAGCATCCGTTGGTCATACTGGATGGTGCCCACAATTTAATTGCCGCCCGCAACCTGGCCAAATACCTGGCTGAAAACCTGGTCGGTCGACGCATAACGCTGGTCATCGGGATATTGGACGATAAACCCTACCGGTCAATGCTCAACAGTTTGCTGCCGCGATGTTCCCGGGCCATCATCACCCGCGCCCAAACCGGTCGCGCGCTTGCCCCTGAAAAACTTCACGCAATCGCTAAAAAATCGGTTGCGGATGTCAGGATCATACCCAATGTGACCGCAGCCGCCAGATATGCAATTGAAACTGCTGATGCCGAAGATGTGATCTGCATTGCCGGCTCACTCTATGTGGTTGGGGAAGTCAAAGAGGCTATTGAAAACGGCTTCCTCAGCTTCATCAAAAAGACCTAACCAGTGACGACCGAATTGATCTTGACTCCGGCCGGTGGATCATTTAGTCTTTAAAATAATAAATCCAAGCTAAGAACTTTGAGGGCTTTGAGAAGCGTTCAATTTTGCTCAAGTTCAAGGAAGACAAAAATTTTATACCGGAGGCATACTTGAAGTATGTAGAGGATTAAAATTTTTGTCTGACACAGAAATTGGGGAAAAGGGAAGCCTTTATGATAAAAAACTGGATTTTGCACGAGCTGGAGGTTTTCATATGCAAGGCACTTCAGGGCGAAGCTATAGTCAACTATGCTTCGCCCTGAATAACGCAGCAGATGGAAGCCTCCGGCTCGTGCAAAATAGGCGCCCGTAGCTCAGAGGATAGAGCGTCAGCCTCCGGAGCTGAAAGCCGCTGGTTCGAATCCAGCCGGGCGTACCAATAATAAAAAGGGGTTACGAGAAATCGTAACCCTTTTTTACCGTTGCCTGTTCAAATCAACAACCGATGGTTGTCCGGGCGGTATTACAATATTGTCGTACCATCGGCCTGTTCTTCGCCGATTATCCATTCCAGTTCTATCTCAAGCGATTTCTTCAGCTTCTTTCCCTGTTCCTCCTCAATTTTTAACTCTAAAACCATATTCTGGGGGAACTCCAATGAAATCTCCTCGGAGCCCTGTTTCAGAACCATGGTTCCCTCGTCGATTTTGTCAGCAATCTGGCGCAGGGTATTGGCAATATCGCTTGATGCTTTCTTTTCTTCGCTTTTGAACAATACAGTTTCTGTGCCCATCGTTTTCGCCCTCCAGATTCTTATTTTTTAAAATTATTTGAATAAGGGATAGTTGCCGCTGTTCAAAATGTAATAATTATATATTTAAATCAATAAATTTTTCTTTAATATTTTTATTATATTATTATTTTAACATTTTTTTATGTTATTAAATATAAATATAATTATATAAATCTTATTTAATGCTATAATAATTCTTGTACCATTTAACAAAGCGTCCAATGCCGTCTTCGATGGTTGTTGCCGGCTTGAATCCGACATCCTGCATGAGATCATCCACATCCGCATAGGTCGCCACAACATCTCCCGGCTGCAGGTCCATAAATTGCTTGGTGGCCTGCCTGCCCAAAGCGGTTTCAATGACCTCGATGAATTTGATAAGCTCCACCGGGTTATTGTTGCCGATGTTGTAAAGCTTATAAGGTGCATATGAGGTGCCCGGGTCCGGCGCGTTCCCGCTCCAGTCCGGATTGGCCGCCGGCAGCCGGCCCATTACCCGAACCACACCTTCGATAATATCGTCGATATAGGTAAAATCACGCTGCATCTTGCCATGATTGAACACCTGAATCGGTTTATTTTCCAAAATGGCCCGGGTGAACAGAAAAAGGGCCATATCCGGTCGGCCCCAGGGGCCGTAAACCGTGAAAAACCGCAGACCGGTGCAGGGCAGTTGATATAGATGACTGTACGTGTGCGCCATCAGTTCATTGGCTTTCTTGGTGGCCGCATATAGCGAGACCGGATGGTCTACATTTTGATGCACGGAAAACGGCATGGCGGTATTGGCGCCGTATACCGAGCTGGAGGATGCGAAAACCAGATGCTGCACAGCGTGGTGTCGGCAGCATTCAAGCAGATTGACAAATCCTACCAAATTTGAATCCACGTAGGCATGAGGGTTCTCAAGTGAATAGCGAACTCCGGCCTGGGCGGCTAAATTGACCACCACATCAAATCCGCTCCGGGCAAAAAGGCCTTGCAGCTGGTTGCGCTCGGCCAGATCCAATTGCACAAAGGTAAAATTCGGTTCTTTTTGCAACCGTTCAAGCCGGGCCTCTTTTAAGCTAACATCATAATACGGATTTAGATTGTCAAGGCCGACAATGTTGCACCCATCGCCCAATAGCCGTTGGGCCAGATGATATCCGATAAAACCGGCCGCGCCGGTCACCAGTACGTTCTGGTACTTTAGTTCCATTTATAGCTCCATTCTCCAGGATTCAGATGACAGAGGACAGAGGCCAGAAGACAGAAAGCAAAGATAAAAGGATAATGCATC